>JACMIX010000403.1 GCA_014380935.1 Gloeobacterales cyanobacterium ES-bin-141
ATGAGCGAGCGCAACGTGGTTGAACATGGAGGCGCTTTGTGGATCTCCCCGGAGCAGTTTGCTCAGACGTGGCGCACCCTCAAACACCTGTGTGAAGTTCTCGGTCTTGAGGCGGCAACACTAATGAGTCCGTCATCAATTTCTTCAAGCCTTCTAATCAATGACGTCACTATCCTGCAAACGCCACCCCACTTGCCTATCGCCCAGCTTCGGGCGCTCATCGAGCACCGTGAACAGGCTCGCCAGGCTAGGAACTACGCAGAGGCCGACCGAATTCGCGTCTTGCTTAAAGACCAGGGCATCGTCCTCATCGATCACAAGGACCAGCCCACAACCTGGCGCATCGAGGACAAAAGCTGAGCCTCCCCGAAAACTGGCGCTCTGAGGAGAGATTGCTGCCACAGGGAGGCGCCTCTAAGCTAAGAGCACAACTGCCCGATCCGTCAAGTCTTAACAGGGATTCCAGGATCAATGTCCAGGTTGTCGGAGCGTCAGGTGTTTAGGGTGACACCAGCGGCCAATAGACGCTCCCTCAAAGCGGACAGAGACAACCCGCCACCGTAGGGGGTTATTCTTCTTCGTCGCTTGCGGTTGTGTCGTCGTCCTCGAACAACTGGTCTTCGTCGTCTACCAGTTCGTCGAGTTCCTCATCGTCAGTCCGGCTCTCCTCTTCTACCGTTGCCCGAGAGAGAAGTTTGCCGTTGCGCTGGAGCCAATCGAGAATGCCTTCACGCTGGGTAGTGGGTAGCAGAGCCGCTTTCTGGTGGCGCGGTTCTTCGCGCAGTTGAGGATGACGCATATGTACCTGGGTTGAGATCGAAAATCGGGCGAATTCCTATTCTATCGCTTCAGCTCCTCCACTAGTCCTCTCTAGCCCCTGCGGATTACTTGCGTACTCAATGCTTCTCTATGAGTGCCACGGCCCGAGCTATCCCATTCTCGGCTCGAATGCGCTCCCCCAGACAGGCTGCGCTTTTCTGCATTACCCTGTCGGACACAGCGCGACGAATAGATTCAGCTAGACTATCGACCGTTAGACGCTGGCGCGCAATCGGCCTAGGACCCACTCCCAACTCATAGACCCGCTGTCCCCAAAACGGCTGATCGCCAAAAAATGGCGTCACAATCGCTGGGATGCCAGCCCGTAGACCCGCGGCTGTGGTCCCCACGCCGCCATGATGCACGACTGCGGCCATTTGAGGAAACAGCCAGCTATGTGGCATGGAGCCAATCATGGACACTGTCTCAGGCAAAGTCTCTTTTTTCAAACCGCCCCAGCCCGAAGACAACACTCCTCGCTGGCCGGTGCGTGCCAGGGCCTGCAAAACCAGATCGGCTGTTTCTTCTGGTTTGCTACTGGGCATACTCCCAAAGCCAACATAGATAGGTGGCGGGCCAGACTTCAGAAAATTCACAAAGTCGATAGGCGGTTCCCACCCGACCGGCGGTTCCAAAAACCAATACCCGGTGACGTGGATGGAATCGCCCCAATCTCCAGGCGGCGGCAACACCTGCGGGCTGTAGCCGTATAGGATGGCTGGCGCTTGCCACTGTGGGGAGGCGAACGGTCCCCAGAATGGTGCCGGAGCTATCTGTAAGACCTGGGCTCGTGCTTTGTTGTCCGCTGCGCGGAAAGTCTGCCACATCATCTGTTGTGTCAGGCGATGCGATGAGTCATTGGCCCATGTAGTCAACCGTGTCTGTGGCAACGGCGTCAAGACACTGGGGAATTCGCGGGTAGGTGTAAACGGTAATAAGTGAGCCTGGAAAAACGGGATACCCAATTTTTCTGATAGGGCCAATCCGACAAAAAGCCCACCCAGTCCACCAACAATCAGATCAGAGCCCTGACAGGCTACCAGCCCGCTCACAGCAGCCTGACAGGCCAGTTGTTGTGCGGCTCGCCCCATACTCGACAGAATTTTCAGCAGATGGCCTTGCTCTAAAAGACTCTGGAGGCTTTGCGCGACTGTTTCCACGCTGCCACCTATATCAACGAATTCCAGACCATAGCTCGTGATCAGGTTTTGGAAATCCTGATAGGCCAGGATGCCAACCGTATGCCCCGCCTCTTTTAAGCCCTTTCCTAGCGCTACATAGGGCTGTACATCACCGCGACTTCCTGGTGCAATGATGGTTAGTTTCATAACAGTAGACTCTTCCATTAATGAATTGAAACTGTCCGTATAACATACCTCTACAGGTAATTAGGCGGTTAGTTTCTGTATGAGGATGTCAAAAATCAATAACCGAGTTTTGCCAGTACCCGCCCGGTCGAGACGATGTGGCGGTCCAATCCGAGACGCCGGGGCTCGATGCCAAGGGCAAGCCCGACCAGCTGCGACATGTGAAGCACCGGCAGGTCCAGTTTCTGACCCATCACCCGTTCGACCTCCGGCTGGCGCGAGTCGAGGTTGAGGTGACACAAAGGACAGGGGGTTACAAGGCAATCGGCTCCGGCGTCGATGGCTTCGCGGATGTTCCGGCCTGCCATGGCAAAAGAAGTCTGCGTGTCGTAGCTTGCGAGGGGAAAGCCGCAGCACTTGGTCCGTCCGCCGTAGTAGACGGGTGTTGCACCCAGGGTCTTGAAGAGCTTTTCGAGCGATTCGGGATTGTGCGGGTCGTCGAAGCGACGAGTCTGCTGTGCTCGCAGGAGGTAGCAGCCGTAGAAGCTCGCGCAGTTGAGGCCGGTGAGCGGACGGCACACCCGTGTGGCCAGGTTGTCGAGGCCGTAGTCCTCGATCAATATCCACAACAGGTGCCGAACGTCGGTTGAACTGTTGTAGTGGTGTCCATCCTGGTCCAGGATGTGATTGACCTTGTCGCGGTAGGTGGCAGGTGCGGCTTTGAGTTTCTCGTCCACCCGCCCGAGGACTCCCTGGCAGGTGCTGCACTGGGTCAGCATTGTGAGGCCCTGCTCTTCGGCCAGGGCGATGTTGCGGGCATTGAGCGCGTCCTGGAGAAGTTCGGAGTCCTCTTTTATGGCCCCGGCTCCGCAGCAGGAGGCGCTTTTAAGCTCGACAAGCCGGATGCCGAGGTGCTCGGCAATCGCCCCGGTGGACCAGTAAAGTTCCTTGCAGGCTCCCCGTGCGACACAACCGGGGTAGTAGGCGTAGGCAAGTTCAGGTGTAGTTGGCATGTTCGGTTTTGTTGACGGCATCGACTAAATGGGTGACTTCGGCCCGGTTCTCGATCGGCTGGTGACCGAGGGGCGTTTTGCCCTTGAGGGTCATGCGAATCCCGAGGGGTAGTAGGCCGAGCAGGCCTCGCGGCGTATGGCCGAATACTTCAAGGGCAAATTTGACCTCATCGAGCCACCCGGACTCCTTGATCTGCTTGATGAGTGCTTTGCGGTGCCGGATAGCGGTATTGATCGGCAGGTCTTCTTTGGCGAGCAGGGCCTGACGGATTTTCTGGATCTGATCGAGAGGCTGGACACCGGTTGGGCAGACTTCGTTGCAGTAGAAACAGCGGGTACAACTC
>JACMIX010000051.1 GCA_014380935.1 Gloeobacterales cyanobacterium ES-bin-141
CAAATAAGGAACGTCATTTGGAATGCTCTCCAGGTCCGTGTCCAACAGGTAAGGCAGGCTCATCAGCGGCGCATGCACGTCAAAGCCGGTGGGTTGTGGTTCATCATGGGTAACTATCCGGTCGATGCCCGGACAGCTCTTCAACAATGACTCGAGCGAGGCATGGCAGGCGAACACGACCTCGGCTCCCAGCGCCTTGAAGAGGGAAGCGTAGCGGACGAAGTGTATGGTGTCGCCCAACCCTTGCTCCGCGTGCAGCAGGATAGTCTTGTTGACTAGCGAGGTGTACCCATCCCACTCCGGTACCTCGAAAGTGCGGGTTATCGGGGCAAAGAACGGCGTGCTCCAACGCCATTCGTGCTCGGCCCACCCCTCGCTCAGATTGCCGGTCAGCAACCAGACACAGGCGCGGTTGTAGTGCGCCTGTGCAGAACCGGGGTCCAGCTGGAGGGCCGCCCGGTAGGACTCCAGGGCCTGCACAAATTGCCCCTGCTCCTCGAAGATGTAGCCCAGATTTGTGTGCGCTTCGTGCCAGGTGGGCCTGTAGGCGAGGAGCTGTTTGAAAAGGTACTCTGCTTCTTCAAAGTCTCCTTGAACAGCGAGCTCTCCACCCAGCACAAGCTGCAACTCGTCCCAGTCCGGCTTGAGGGCGAGCGCCCGACGATAACTGGCGACCGCGTCCTCGGTTTTTTTAAGAACCCGTAACGCATTGCCGAGGTTGAAGTACACCTCGGGCCGCTCCAGTCTGAGGTCCAGCGCCCGGCGGTAACTGGCAACGGCCTCTTCAAGGTGTCCTTGTAGGCGCAGTGCATTAGCCAGGTTGAAGTGCGCCTCGGCCCAATCAGGTTTCAGGCTCAGCGCCCGCTGGTAACTGGACTGCGCATCCTCAAGCAGACCCCGGGACTCCAGGACGCTGCCCAGATTGAGATGAGCCTCGGCCCAGCCGGGTCTGAGGTCGAGGGCATACCCATAACTGGTGACCGCCTCCTCCAGCCTTCGCTGGTCTTGAAGTACACGGGCCAGATTGAAATGAGCCTCGGCCCAGTCGGGCTTGAGTTCGAGGCTGCGCCGGTAGCTGGCAGTCGCCTCCTCGAGCCTTCCCTGGGCCTGCAAGACATTGCCCAGGTTGAAGTGTGCCTCTGTGTAGTTGGGCTTGACCGCAATGGCCCGAGTGATAAGGTTGACGGCTGCCGCCTGCTTGCCTATTTCGAGCAAAATTACGCCCAGGCTGAGCAAAGCATCGGGATTGTCCGGGTGAGTTTGCAAGACCTGGTGAAAGACGTCCCCGGCTTCGAGCAACTGACCCGAGCGATAGTATTGAAAACCCTTGTAGAGGGCTTCGTGTAGGCCATCGGCAGTTGAAGCACGTCTACCCGATTTTGCCCCGGCCGGTTTGCCGGACTTCCTGGTCTTTGCCATATGTCCCTGGACTTCTCTGGTGCCTAGCGATACTAGCCTCGAGGAGTTAAGCCGAGGTTATGACCTGGGCAGTCCGCCCCGGTTGGCGCACCAGCGCCGCCACATCTGGCGATAGGCGTCCTCCACCGCCTGCGCAAATCCCCTCTCGTCCCGCAATGGCGAGTTCATGACCCGTTCGCGTAGCCCTTGCCTGAGAGCGGCCAGGCTGGGCCAGTCCTCCGCCAAACCTCGCGCCGCTTCGACGAATGCCCGCGGACTCTCAGCCGCCAAACCTTCTAGGCCCACGGCACTCAGGAACGACCACCCGTAGCGTGCCGCCGTGCGATCTCCCACCCGCGTCACCACGGGGACGCCCATCCAGAGCGCCTCCATCGTCGTCGTCGCTCCGTTGTATGGGGTGGTGTCGAGGCCGATATCTACCTGCCCGTACCGGTCCAGGTGCTCTTTTCGTCCCGGTAGCATTTTTGAGAGTTCCAGCCGCCCGGCCTCGATACCTTGCCGGGCGAACGCATCGACGAGCAGCTGCTTTGCCTGCTCATGCAGCAGGTAAAAGCCCTTGAGCAGCAATCGGCTCTCCGGCACCGCCCGCAGCACCTCCGCCCACAGCGCGATTGTTTCGGGTGTTGTCTTGAGCAGGTTGTTAAATGAACCAAACGTGATGTAGCCGTTCGTGAGTGCGGGCAACACTCCTACCTCAGACATCTCGGCGGGCGGGCGGTAACAGTGCGAGACGCGCTCCAGGTTCCACACCGTCTCGATGAAATACTCGCTCACCGGTTCGGGCGTGAGCCACGGGTCAGAGAGCCGGTAGTCGATGGTATCGAGCCCCGTGCTGCCCGGGAAACCCAACCAGTTGACCTGCACCGGGGCGGGCCTTGCAGCGAAGAGCGGCAGTCGGTTACCCGCCGTGTGACCGGCCATGTCCACAAGGATATCGATGCCGTCGCTCTGGATGAGCTGAGCCACGGCCGGGTGCGGCATATCGACAATGTTGTGCCAGTGGTCGCTCAGGCTTTGCAGACGGGCGGTCACAGCATCGGGGTGAAGGACATCGGCGTAGCAGAAAATCTCGCAGCGAGTACGGTCATGGGCTGCAAGCAACGGTTCGAAGAACCAGGCACAGGAGTGGGAGCGCATGTCAGGACTGACGTAACCGACTCGCAGTCGCTTTTCCGGGTTCGCTCGCCGGTGAAAGTGGGGCAGACGGGAGATGGGAGCACAAACCTCGGCAAAGGCAGCAAGAGCCTCCTGCCAGACTTGCGGGGTCAGGCCTGTGTGATACTGCAACAGCATCAGCAGGTTGTCGTGCGCCTGGAGATAGTCGGACTTGAGGCTGAGGGCACGCCGGTAACAGGCGATCGCTTCATCTAGCTGTCCCTGGACCTTCAGCACATCGCTCCAGTTGTAATATGTACCAGCGCAAGTGGGGTCAAGGGACAGCGCCTGCTGATAGCTGGTGGCGGCTTCCTCCAGATTTCCCAGGGTCAACAAAGCGCTACCCAGGTTATTGTGGGCTGCTGCGTAACCGGGCTCAAAGACAAGGGCCTGACGGTAACAGGCGGCTGCTTCCTGCACTTTGCCCTGCTGCCGGAGGGCATTGCCCAGAACCAGGTGCGCCTCGGCCCAATCCGGCTTAAATAGGACGGCCTGGTGTAGGAGCTGAGTCGCGGGGTCGGTACGGCCCGTTTGCAGCAGAATGGCACCCAGGTGATAGAGAGCCTCGGGGTTGGACGGCTGCACCTGGAGAACCTGCCGATAGAGAACCTCCGCACGTTGCAAGTGGCCCGCCTCACGGTGCTGCTGGGCAACCTTCAAGGTGTCCTGCACGATATCGAGGCCAGAACCCGAGAACGGTCCGGGTAGTTTGACTTGCTGCCCTGGCTGCGAATTGCCGAATCCCCTGGATTTTTTCATAGAGTTAGGAAGCTGCTCAATGCCTACAGGATAATCCGTTGCCCCGCCTTTACCCGCAGGACCAGTGCGTGGAGATTTACCGATTTGGGCAAGCACTAGAAATGTTAACCTCTCCCAAAAGCATATCTGGAGAGAATGGCTGTCTGAATTTTACGTTGGAGCTTGAGTGGATTCTTTAGCTGTAGGGGCAACGTCCGGCTCTTGCCGGGGACGGGCTACCCCAAGACGAGCACGGTCTGAGTGCGTGTGCTGCACAATACTCGTGTTGCCGTGGAGATGGTGTTATGGTCCTCTTGACCTGTACTCACAAATTTTACTATGCTTTATTCTCACATCCGCCAACTGGCATACACTGTGCTGCTCTCGGCCTCCCTGGCAGCGTCTAACTTTTCCGGGCCGCTCTCGCCCGCCCTCGCACTCACCCCGGCCCGGCCCGATGCTGCCCTCGAAGCGCAGCTGAGTGCGGCTTACGGACGACTTCCCCTGCACTTCGAGGCTAACTCCGGCCAGACTGACTCACAGGTCCGTTTCCTGGCTCGCGGCAAGGGCTACACTCTGTTCTTGACGCCCTCGCAAGCGGTTCTCTCACTGCGCAAGGGCACAACGAGCGGTACCGCTGTGCGTTTGGAGTGGCTGGGGGCTAATCGCTCCGCCCTCATCCAGGGTCAGGCTCCTATTGGTGGGGTGAGCAACTATCTGCGCGGCAAGGACCAGAGCCGCTGGCAGACCAACATCCAGCACTACAGCAAAGTGCAGTACCGCGGGGTGTATCCGGGTATCGACCTGGTCTACTACGGCAACCAGGGGCAGTTGGAGTACGACTGGGTAGTGGCGGTCAAGGCCGATCCCAAGCGCATCAAGCTGCGGGTCGAGGGGGCAGAGCGCATCGAGATCAACCGCGCCGGGGAGCTAGTGCTGCACACGGGGGGCGCCGAGATCCGCCAGCACAAGCCGAGGGTCTACCAGCGGGTGAACGGCAAGAACAAGGCCGTGGCTGGTCGGTATGTGATGTTGGACAAGCGGACGGTGGGATTTGCATTGGGCAAGTACGACCACGGCCGGGAGTTGGTGATTGACCCGGTGCTCAGTTACTCCACCTACCTGGGAGGTCTTGATAGTAATGACCAGGGTGACGGGATAGTCGTAGACCGGTTGGGTAATGCCTACATAGTTGGACAGGCCACCGCGGTCACTTTCCCAACGACGGTGGGAGCTTTCCAGACCACAATCACCAGCATTAGTGACCCCCTGGATTATACACCTGTCGATGCGTTTGTCACAAAGCTCAATCCCGCCGGTACGGCCCTGGTCTACTCCACTTTCCTGGGTGGTGGCGAATCTGACTTCGCAACTGAAGTAGCAGTAGACGGAGAGGGCAACGCTTATGTGACCGGGACGACGCTCTCGCCCGACTTTCCGACCACGGCGAATGCTTTTCAAACAGCCTTCCCGACGACCACCGGCACTGCGTTCGTGACGAAACTGAATGCAACAGGTTCAGGACTTGTCTACTCCACTTTTCTAGGTGGTAGTGATGGTACTGATGGTGGGAACGGCAATGGAATAGTGGTAAACGGTAAGGGCAATGCGTACGTAGTTGGTACAACTTTCACCACTAACTTTCCAACAACGCTGAATGCTTTCCAGACTACCAACGGCGGTCTAAGGGATGTCACTGTTACAAAGCTCAGTGCAGATGGCACGGCCCTGATCTACTCGACCTATCTGGGAGGAAGCGAGTCTGATATTGCGAGTGACATAGAGTTGGATGGCACGGGCAACGCCTACGTAGTTGGTAGTTCCGGCTCTACTGACTTTCCAACAACCCCGGGTGCCTTTCAAACCACAAGCGCTGATCAAGGAGCTCCATTTGTAACCAAGCTCAGTACAGACGGCACGGGCCTAGTCTACTCTACCTACCTGGGTAGCGGGGATATCCTGGGAGTAGCAATAGACAGGGAGGGCAACGCTTACGTGACTGGGGCGACCATCGCACTCGACTTCCCGACTACGCCGGGTGCCTTCCAGACTACTTATAGTGGAGGCGAATTGGATGCATTCGTGGCGAAGCTCGATGCGACCGGCACTTCCCTGGTCTACTCCACCTACTTAGGAGGCATTAACTTTGATGTTGGCGTTAAGTTAGCCGTAGATGGTGAGGGCAACGCTTACGTAACTGGAGTGACATCTTCATCAAACTTTCCGACCACTGCTAGAGCAGTGCAAAGTACCTATAGAGGTGGAGATTATGTCTACGTGACGCAACTCAACGCAACAGGTACTGCCTTGAGCTACTCTACTTACCTGGGTAGTGGCGGCGGCTACAGCATTGCGCTCGATAATTCAGGCAATGCCTATGTGACGGGCCGAACTTTTTCTCTCGACTTCCCAACCACGCAAAGAGCTTTCCAGACCACGGCTAGTGGTGGTGTCTGCAGCGATCTACCCAATAGTTGTAGTGATGCCTTTGTGACAAAGTTGAAGCTTGATAGACGGTCCAGATAAGACGTCAGGTAAGGCAAGGGAGGCGGTCAGACCCACGGCTCGCCTCCCGCAAGCAACTGGTCACCCGCTCCAGCACCGGAGCCCAGTTCCCCGGGTGTTGTTGGCGAAATAGACGTGCGGTCGGGTACCAGGGACTGTCCTTGCGTTCGAGCAGCCACCGCCAGTCCGGCACAAACGGCAACAGCACCCAGGTGGGCAACGGAGGTGTCCACGATCCCAACCTCCGAATCAGACTGTTCACCTGACAATCGACCCTAGAAAGCAGACTCGATGCCGACCCGGAAGGTCGTAGGCGGAGAAATGATGCTGCCTCCGATAGGGACGTTACCGGCAGCGAGGATGCTTCGGTCGTTGAAGATGTTGAAGATCCCGGCTGTGACGGTCAGGAAGGGGCTGATTGGGAATGCGAAGGTGAAGTCCCACCGACTGTAGCCTGGGTAGTAGTACGGGCCTCCAAGAGCCCTCGGTCTCAGTCCAAACAACTGCCCGGTCAGGGCGGCACGGAACTCCGGTGTTGCGTAGCGAACACTGATCCCCGTCGTGTTGAAGGGCACGTCGAAGGCCTGGTACTCGTAGAAGTAGCCGCCATTTATTCCAAAGTCCAGCGGCTCTGTCTCGCCTGTCCTCGGGTTTGTAAACACGTCAGCAGCAGCGTTACCTTTCGGTCGAGAGTCTGAGGTCGAAAAGGAGGTTTGTAGGCTCCACTGCGGGTCAATCTTCCAGTTGTAAGAGAGTTCGAAACCCGTACTCGCATAGGATTGGCCGTTGATTGCCGTGAAGGCACCAGCACCAGAATCACCGAGAAGACCAATAAACGTATCATCGACCAGTACACTGCTGAGGTCTATGCGATAGTACGTGGCCCGAAATAGCATCGATGGGCTGACTCGATAGTCAATGCCGATGTCGTAGCTTGTTGCGGTCTCGGGCCTTAGGTTTGGGTTGCGAAGGTATGTAGTACTGAGGCCTAGAAATGGGGGACCGATGTTTGAACCTGCAAAGTTATAGGCTCCATAACCAAACAGTTGTGACAGACCGGGAGTCTTGAAGGCCTGAGACCAATTCACACGGAATGTGAGCGGTTCCCGACGCAGCGGACCACCGAAGTCGTAGCGCAGTCCGGCTCCTGAGGTGACAAATGTACCAAACAGTAAATCATTCGTCAGTCGCGTACCGAGACTAGCTGTGAGTGTATTTTCGAAGAATCGTAGATCCTCGGTGATGTAGATTGACCACCGGTTGGTCTCGCGGTCTACAGGCACGAACAGGTTACCGAATCTTTGCACCCCCTCGGGTCCGACGCCGAGTTCTGGAGTTGCATTGTAGCGGAGGGTCGTAAACTGAAACCCCGTATTGAGTGTGTTGCCCGGGTATAGCTCTGCCCTGTAGCGCAGTTGCGCATCGAGAGAGCGGTTGGAGACAAATTTAGTTCCCGGGGACGAGGGGTAATTGTTGAAAGCACTGGTGAAGGATACCTGGGTGGTGAGGAGGTTGAGTTCGCTCAGTTTCCAGTCCCACACAAAGAAGGCACCCGTGTCATCTTGCGCTTGATCGCCAATGCCCTGTAAACCATCAATGCTGCCATCGCCCGGATACGTATTGCAAAATACTGCGGCGGATTGTCTTGAAGGAAAGGCACTTGTAACACTTCCAAGGAGTTGGTTGTAGCCCTCAGGTGTAATGTTGCAGGTTCCTAACTGGTTGGGAAGCGCGAACTGGTCACCCAAACGGGAGTTTAGCTGCGAGAAACCAAGTGTGACTGTGTGGTCCTGCCCAGGGTTAAATATTGTTTTGGCATTGTAGCTGTCGTTGAAGGTGTAACCCGCATTGAGCCTTGTACCTACCGTAACAGGTACCTGTACAAATCCACCTTCACTGACAGGTGTAAACTCATCACCGTCGCCGGTGAAATTGAGCCGGGGGAGTGGGTTTTGGGGATCCTCTGAACGAATACCAGATATCCCCAGCCCTATGGGTGCCTCTGTGAAGGAGCCGGTGTAGTTGTTGTAGGCACTTCTTCTTTCGTAGTTGAACTCGTAGGCCAAGTAGCCGGCTGCGTTCCTCTGAAGTCCGTTGGTCCCGGACAGGTCCACCGTGTGGCGGGCATACCCGTAACTGCCGCCCGTGTTGCTCGTCCTCAGGCTGAACTGCTCGTCCGGTACGCTGGTGATGACGTTGATAACCCCAGCTACCGCATCTGCGCTGTAGCGCAACGCGGCTCCACCCGTGATTACCTCGATGCGCTCCACGTTGCTCGCCGAGATCCGGCCCACGTCCGCGGCCCGGTTGTCCTGCGGTCGTGTCAACGGGCGACCGTCGATGAGAAAGACGAAGCGCCGTGAGTCGAGACCCCGCACGAAGGTGCTGCGCTCGGAACTGATGCCGCCGAGCGAGTCGATGATGTTGATGCCGGGTGCCAGTCTAATCGCGTCGGAAATGGTTCGTGCTCCCACCGCCTCGATTTCTTCCTTGGTGATGGTGAACTTGGTACCCGTCGGCTCCGGTTCCGGGGCGCGGCGTGTGCCTGTGACGACCACTTCGTCCGCCTCGAGGTCCGGTGATGCGGGCTCTGTAGCAGCCGGTGCCGTGGGCTCGGTGGTGGGCGTGGGCGGAGCTTGTTGAGCCTCCCCGGTACCCGTGGGGGGAGGAGTCTGAGCCAGGACGGGTGCTGTCCCGAAGACCGGCGCCACGGTAGGTACATCTGCGAATGGGGCAAAGACGACCGGCTCGGCCATCAGGTCTCCTGCCCTGCCGGATGCAGACCCCAGCAACTCCTGCGCCTGGGTGGACACTGCCTGTGTATCAGACTGCGGGAGTGCGGCGATGGGCTCTGCCCGGCTAAGACCCGCGTCCAGACTGGCTAGCACCAGTAGAGACACAAACAATGCACAGTGTCCTGACCGCTGGGTCACTCGCCTAGTCTGGGCACGAAAACAAGCCATACTCACTCCTCTGGTACAATTCATTCCCGGAGCGATGATACAAGTACGAAATTAAGCCGAGGTTAATAACTTCAATAAAACCTGAAAACTTTGTGCCATACGTCTGGAAGAGTAGCCTTCAATACATATCAATTGACACAGAAAAGCCACGGGAAGAATGGCGGAGCCTGTGCAGCGTCCATTCTTCCCGTGGTGTTAAGCCGAAACCTCCAGGTTAGGCTTACGGTGTAATTGCATTGGATGTGTCGCGGATTTCATTACGAATCTCTTGCAAGAAACATGCAAAACCCTGGCTAGCTGCAATCGAGCACGCGTTCGAAGTGGACGATGTGTAGTAGTTGACGAAGCTCTTGACAGCAGTTGATACGTTGGCGGTATCGCTGTAGTCTCCGTACAACAAGATGTAGGTTGCGCCGATGACCGGGTAGGCGTTAAACCTGTTGGGTCTGACTGTCAGAGCCGAAATCCGACCGTACTCTGCGGGCGTCAGGCTGCCGTTGCCGTTCGTGTCCAGCGCGGCTACCGTGACGCCTCTGAGTGCGGCTTCGGTGTTTGCTACGCTCGGACCTGCATACTGGTCAACGTTGTTGTTGAGAGCGTACTGGGTCTGCAAGCGGGCCGAGGGCAGTCCACCAGAAACAGCCGGAGCAACGAACGAAGGTGAGGTGTAGGTGATGCCGCCCACAGTGGACGCAGTCAGGCTGGTGACACCCGAACTGCCCGAGGCCGGTACGAAGAATGCAGGCCAGGCTACCGTTGTACCCGCACCAATGGTAAAGGCGTTGGGGGATCTGCATACCTCGGTGAGGTGGGCGGTCAAATTGTCGGTCGTGCCGCTGCCGTCGGAACGGACAATCACGGTGATGGGCAGGTTGGCGCTCACCTGTGTACCACGGTTGGAGGTGGTGATGGTGGTGTTGTTCCAGTTGCGGATGTTGCCAGCAAAGATGCCGCAGAGAGCCTGGCGCGAGAGACGCAGAGCGCCGCCGGGGTTACCCGCCGTGTTCAGACCGGTGCGGTTGTAGGCGATGTTGACCGGACCTGCTACCGTAGGCACTTGCCCAAGGGCACCGCGGCTACTGGCACTGGTCGGGTAAACGGTGTTGATTTGAAAGTCAGACAGGTTGGCGTCGGTACCGCCGATGTCAACACGCGGGTAAGGATAGGGACCGGCGGGCGGGCTGGAAGAGGCTGTTGCCACTGTGCCGTTGGAGTTTGAGAAACCCTGGTTATCTTCGGTATCGGGGTCACCGGGGAGGGTGCCGGGGTCCAGGGCACCGGAGGTGGTGGTGTTGTCTAGGAAGCTACGGATACCGGCACTGCTACCGACACCGGCATAGAAGTAACTTGCGCTGCTGGTCGTCTCAATCTCGTCGAACCAGGCACGGTACAGGAGTGAGGGGAAGGTTGCACCACCGGTGTAGACGGTCTGAGCGGAAGCACTCTGGGCGGTTACGGTCACAAGGCTGAGACTGATAGCCAGCGAAGCGGCCACTGAAGCCGTGCTGAGCAAATTACCCAAGATAAGACGGTTACGAGACATGGAAAACCTCATACGGTGGATTAAAGAACACACTTAAACAAAGGGGTCTTGAGGGCATGTCTTGCAAGCTTGCAGTTGCAAACCTTGCCGACTTATGCCACCTCAATAACAGGAAGGAATATTGATCAACGAAAACTTCCTTAGATCCTCAGATAAGAAAATCTATGAAACTTACACTCTTGACGATTTCATAATTCAAGTAGCGCTAAAGTTCCAGGACCTCTCCGGAACGAGTTCCGCTAACCACCTATCCGAAATCATCATACAGGTGCAAGGTTAAGAACTCGTCATGTTATCGCTATGTATCGGTTAATTCTTTTTCTCACACATCCAGTATCATCTGAGTTCTCATCTCGAGTGCTGTAAAATCCGCCCAGGCGTTAGACTTGAGCGCACGATGA
>JACMIX010000404.1 GCA_014380935.1 Gloeobacterales cyanobacterium ES-bin-141
GCCGTTGAAGTGCTTGAGGTGCTTTTTGATTGCCAGCCTCAAGTACTGCTCCATTTTGGGGTTGGAGTAGGTTTCATCGAGGCAGTAGTCGCCGCCCTCAGGTGCATACAACTCCCAGATCCGGATGCCCTCACTAGGGGTGGCGTAGGAGACGGTCAGGCCATCTTTGACAAAACGTTCGACCTGGGGAGCTCTCTTACCCATCAAGTCCATCAGCCGATTGATGAGGATGGGTGTATGCGGTGAGAGGCTTGAGCCGTTGGTAAAGTAGACCAGGTCGGGGTGCTTCGCGAGGGTTTCGTAAAGTACAGTGGTGCCCGAGCGGTGGCATCCGACAACGAAGATGGGTCGGTCGATTTTGATCTGGTCGAGGCCCTGATCAAAGAATGCCTGCTCAAACCAGACCATCGGCGCTCCCAGAACCGGGGGCAACTCAAAATTCAGGTAGGCCCGCTCTAGCTCGATTAAGGCTTTGTTGCGAAGAGTATTCATGGGGACCTTATCAAATGATTTGCTCTAGCGCTTGACTTTGGGAGGTTCACCGAAATCTTTCTCGATTGCCTGGCGAATACCCGCCTCCAGCCACTGGCCGAGATCCACCTGATGGGCTGGGTGGAAGTTGTGCCATTCCTCCCCCAGCAAGTTGTCGACGTTGTCGGTGGCGGCGTGTGTCCTGGCTCGATTCATGTAACCGATGAACGGCTCGACAAAGTTGGTGTAGTAGAGCTTTTCCATCCAGGAAAGCTTGGGGAGGATGTCGGTTTTGAAGTGTGCAGGCTCAACGTGCTGGATGCGCCCGGCCAACTCCGGTTCGCTAGTTTCGCTCAGGTCGCGCAGGAAACGAACGGGCATCGGTTGCCAGCGATTGACCAGGTGGAAGATCTGACAGCCGCCGTCGGGTGTGAGACCGCCATCGCCAAATAGGACTGCCAGCTGCATCATCGCCTTGGTGACACTATCGACGTCCGAGATGTTGAGGACGGTATTCATGCTGACCGGGATGTAGCGCAGAGGATTGTCGAACGAGGGTCCACCGGGAATCTTGACCTTGGTCTTGCCGATGTAGGCTGCGAGTAGCTGAAAGATGACTTTGAAGTCATCGGTAATCAGGCCCGGATTGCGCAAGGCCACCTCCTGAACCGGAATGTGGTGCATGATAATGTCCGGGCGGAAGACCAGTAAGTTGAAGGGCAGACTACCGGCCTTGACCAGCGAGTGCAAGTAGTTTTCTGCTTCGAGCTTGGAGTAGCCGTAGGCGTTGTGGTGCTCCATCTTGGATGGATCGTGGAACTCCTCGGGTACGGAGAACTCTTCATCGGGATGGTCTGCTTTCTCGAAAACGTAAAAAGTCGAGGTGTGACAGACTGTGCGCGGCACGAAGCGAGTCTTGCGGGCCGCCTCGATAAAGTTGACGGTGTAGTCGCGGTTGGTGACCAGTGAACTCTTGTCGCCCAGCTTTTTGAAGGTAATATCGCCTGCCATGTGAATCCAGGCGTCGGCGGCCAGAGATTCGACGGCATCTCGGTTGCCAAAGAAGGGCGAATTGAGTTCACCGGGAATGGCAGTTACCCGGTGGCGCTCGGAGGACATCCCGATCGAGTCAAGCACTGCGTCAAGTCTTGATTGGGCGTCTTGCTTAGCCCGGTCACCCTTTTTGCCGGGGCGAATGAGCACGGCGATGCGCTCCTCGCGTAGCTCTTCGAGATACCAGAACAACGTCCAGCGCCCGAGGTAGCCGGTGACACCATCCATGAAAACCAGATGCTGGTTGGACAACTTCCCTTCTCCTTGAACGCTTTTCACAACTGTAGCCGTGGGCCTTGAGCGAGCTTACAGTCTCAAGAGAACATCGCGCTCAGCCGGTTTGGACAACTCCAGCAGGGCTGGTACCGCAACACCGCACTGGGCAAGACGTTCGGCACGGATGATCACCGCAGCCCCCTGCATCAGGGCCAGCCCCATCAGCGTGACATCGCGGTTTTCGACCGTCTCGAGCCAGGTACCGGCGGCCCAGCTGTTGAACAGGCCCATGGCAGGACCACACCAGATCTGGTAGTCGGATTTGCGGTCCGCCTGACCGGTTTGTGCCCAACGTGAACTGAGACCCAGGTAAGCACGGAAGGCCAGAGCCATCTTGTGTTTGCCGTCACGTTCGGCTTTTTCGAGCTGTTTGGGATCGCGTTGCTGCCAGTAACTTGCTGTCGAAGCCCAGACCTCTTCGAGCGTCTGACGGAAGATATCGCGCTCCAGCTTGGCGCGCTCCTCGGGCGGGATCGCCTCGAAACCGTCGTAGGTTTTGTAGACTTCGTAGAGCTTACGGGCACGTTGGGCATAGAAGCTGCCGCGCTTGAGCACCTGAACCTGAACGCCCATCTCGAACATGTCAGCCGCCGGGGCCATGACCACATCAGCCATCGAGGCCTGGGTGAGCATCTGCCGGGCCAGGGGAGAGGTACCTGCTTGCAGACTGGTCTGGTTGATCGATCCGGTCAGGATGTAGTCGGCACCGAGGGCGAACGCGGCCCGCGCCGACATCGGGTCACCGATGCCGCCACCGGCACCGATGCGAAGCTCGACACCCAATTTGCGATAGCCGTGACGCTCGGCCAGTTCGTCGCGCAGTCGCACCATCTGCGGCAATAGAACCGAGAGGGGCCGACGGTCTGTGTGCCCGCCGCTGTCGGCCTCGGCCGTAATATCCTGGGCAACCGGTAATTGGGCTGCCAGTTCTGCCTCAGTCGCGCTCAGTTTGCCCGCCCCGACCAGTTGCTTGAGCATAGCTGCGGGCGGTGGAGCCATGAACTGAGCGGCCACATCGAGTGAACTAACCTTGGCAAAGACACTGTTGGGGGCATGGATGCTGCCGTCAGGCAACTTCCGCATACCGGTTGCCCGATAGCGTACCACGGTCGGCATCAGGCGCAAATACGCCGAAGCCGAGACCTTGCGTACCCCGTAGCGCAGGTAGAGATCAACCGTGCGGTCCTCTACCCCTGCCTCAATTGGGTTGTGGAGCAGGTTGAATCCATAGGCTGCTTGCGGATGCTCAGCAAGCTGATCGCGCACTTCAGCCAGGGCTTTCTCAACCCGGTCGAGGGGAACGCCGCCTGAGCCGAAGAAGCCCAGCATACCGGCCTTCGCCATGGTGACCACAATATCGACCGAACCGATCCCGCCTGCCATGGCCCCCGCTACGTAGTTGTAGCGTACGCCGTGGTCACGCCGGAAACTGGCGGATCCCAGATCTTCAGGTCCCAGGGCTCCAACCCAGCCCTTGAGGGTCGCAGTCACAACCGGTAGTGCCGCAGCGGCGAGCACCGTGGGTGACTCGCCCGCCATGGCTGTGACTGCGAGAGGCTGACGGACATCCCGGATAGCAGCGGCAATATCGGTGAGGACTTCGGGCACGGACACAGGATTGGGTGCGGGATGCGTTGCATCCGGGCTCGCCTGGGCCAGGGTGCCGTAGAACTCTTTCCAGCCCCGCGAGGCGAGCACTTCGTTTTTGAAAGTCTCGCTGCGGTAGAAATCGCGCTCGTA
>JACMIX010000052.1 GCA_014380935.1 Gloeobacterales cyanobacterium ES-bin-141
AAGTCCCGTACCCGAGCCGCGGGCGACGAAGGGAATGTTTTCCGAGTGACAGATGCCGACGATGCAGGCCACCTCTTCGGTGGTTTTTGGCAGGACGACCACAGCAGGCCGCTCCCGGTAGCTGGTGAGTCCATCGCACTCAAAAACAATCAGTTCTTCAGGAGTCCAGACGACGCCCTTTTTACCGACCACTGCTTCGAACTGCCGCACGATTGGTCGCCAATTGCGCTGCCTGTGCCCAACAGTCACGAGGTGTAATTCCTGTAGGTTGCGATTCATCTTAACCGTATATCGCAAATTCCTCAGTCGGGCTAATTTGACGTCTGTAATTTAGTACAAGCCGCTCCTCGCCGTACCCGTCGCAGTCGGAGCGAGATGTAAATGTTTGCCCGAGCTGGTCGGATCAAGACTATGAAGACATCCCAGAAGATCTATAATGTTTTCGGCTCGGTAGTTTTCAATAGATACCGAGTTAAAAACGAGAATATGGCTGAGAAAACCAGAAGCAGCAAGCGTCAAAGTACTCCTCGCAAGGGAGCCGCGCTCGTGCGACCACGCCAGGTCGTCGGGACAACTCAGCGCCGAACCGAGGCAATGCGGTCCCTGGAGGATCGAGGGATCGTTGAGCAGGTTTCGCCTGGTGTCTGGCGAGACCTGCGGGTAGAACCCAGTATTCACCACAGCCTGGTCGAACCGGCCTTTCGTTCGCCCCGAGGAGTCGTCTGTCTGCTATCCGCCCTGCAATTCCACGAACTCACTACCCAGCAACCGGCAGCGGTCTGGTTTGCCATCGCGAACAAGGCCCAGCCGCCAAAAACCGTGGAGTCTCGCCTGCGCGTCATACGTATGTCGGAGACCTCACTGAGCGCCGGGGTGGAGACGCACCAGATCGAGGGCGTCCCAGTCCAGATCTTCTGCCCCGCTAAAACCGTCGCTGACTGTTTCAAGTTCCGTAACCAGGTCGGGCTCGACGTGGCTCTGGAGGCGCTGCGCGATTGCTACCGCCGTCGGCTGTATTCGACGGCAGACCTGCTCCACTACGCCAAGCTCTGCCGCGTGGCCAACGTGATGAGGCCTTATCTCGAAGCCGTCGTCGAACTCTCTTCATCAGGGTAAGCGCATCTAAATTTTGGTGAGAAATGTGCTGGTGTGGTGTAGATGTGGACTCTGCTGTGCTGAGGCCCATCACCATGAACGACAAAGCCTTCCAACCCCGCCGCCATCCCCACCGCAAAACCCTGCCCAAACCTACTGCCACAGCCGCTGCTCTCAGTAGACACTTGCAAGGCTTCTTCTGCAACATCCCTGACCCACGCATCGAACGCACCCGCGCCCATCACCTCGCGGACATCCTGATGATTGGCATACTCGCCGTCATTGCCGGGGCCAAGGGCTGGGAAGACATCGAAAACTACGGTGACAGTAAGCTTCCCTGGCTCGAAGAGTTCCTGGAGTTGCCCAACGGTATTCCCTGTGCCGACACCTTCCGCCGTACCTTTGAGCGCATCGACCCGGTCGCCTTCGAGCAGGGCTTCCGAGACTGGATTGAGACTCTGGTCACCTCCCTCGGTGCCCAGGTGATTGCAATCGACGGTAAAACGCTCAAAGGCTCCTACGACCGCGGCACTAAAACCCCATCTGTACAAATGGTCAGTGCTTGGGCAACCAAGCATCGTCTGGTCCTAGGACAACTCAAAGTCAGCGACAAGTCCAATGAGATTACCGCCATCCCGGCTCTGTTAGAGGTCCTCGAAGTGTCCGGCTGCATCGTCACCATCGATGCGATGGGCACCCAGACAGACATCGCTCGGCGGATCTGCAAAGCCGACGCAGACTACGTCTTGGCGCTCAAAGCCAACCACCCAACTTTGTACCTCCAGCTCAAGGATTGGTTTGCCCAAGCGCACGCCCGGCACTTTGCCGACATCGCTCACAGCTATGACAAGCGGGTGGAGGCAGGACACCATCGCCTGGAGAAGCGGCAGGTGTGGAGTGTGCCAGTGTCGGCCCTGCCGAAGTTGCATGGCGCAGCAGACTGGCAAGACTTGCAGAGCGTAGTGATGGTGATACGCGAACGGCGGTTGTGGAACAAGACGACGCGGGAGGTGCAGTTTTACCTCACCAGCCTACTGAGCGAGGCTGGTGCCCTGGGTCAGGCTATTCGGCAGCACTGGAGTATCGAGAACGGCTTGCACTGGTGCCTGGATGTGAGCTTTGGTGAAGATGCTTGTCGTGTGCGGACAGGACACGCGCCACAGAATCTGTCCTTGTTGCGTCGATTAGCGCTTAATGCCCTGGGTCAAGAACAGAGTTGTCGTCGCAGTATGCGGCAGAAGTCGAACCGGGCAGCAATGGACGACAATTACATGCTCACGGTGCTAATGGCCTGTCTACCCGACGTGGGGAACAAAAATGAGCCTGTTTGTCAATAGAAATTAAGTTGCGCTTACCCTGGTACTTCTTTCTAAGTTCTGGGAGTAATTCAACTAACTTTTCTGACATGTTCTGGTAAGTAATTTCTTTCACTTCACTGTCCTCCTAAAGCATCTTGCAGATCTTGTATGACCTCTCTGCTATATCTCTGTCGGAGGGATTTAACCTTCCCAACATCTTTTTGATTGGTATAGCCCTTTCTCTACCTTTTATTACATGAGACTTACCTCATAAAACCCCGACCACAACAACAGGAAGTGTTCGTTGGCTTTGAAGTCTCAAAGCTGATTTTGTATGGGCAGGGATGTGCTTCGAGAGATACCGCAAGGATATACCTTGGCTACTGCTCCTCAACTTCCCTTACGAATTAGCTCTAAAGCTTACCAATTTCCCGCCGGGAGACGACGAAGGCGTGGTCGCAGTCGTCAAACTGGACGGTGATGCCGCCGAATGCCCCAAACCCAACAATTGTGCCCGTTTTCCCGACCAGACCACGACCGAATGTATGGGCTGGTCTACCAGCCGGGGAT
>JACMIX010000405.1 GCA_014380935.1 Gloeobacterales cyanobacterium ES-bin-141
AGCCCGAGGCATATTTGGCCGCGTATGAAAGGACGGGCGTGTCTACGCAGCCGCCCTCGTCAAGTGCCGACCGAATAGCCTGAACCATGCCGTCCATCATGCCCGAAGGAGCGATGACATCGGCTCCCGCCTGGGCCTGGGCAAGGGCTGTTTTGCCGAGTAGTTCGAGGGTCGGGTCGTTGAGGACTTTGCCCACGGTCGTGTCACCGTCTGCTATCACTCCGCAGTGACCGTGGGAAGTGTACTCGCAGAGACAGGTGTCGGCAATGACGAGCAGGTCGGGTAGGGCGGCCTTGATGGCGGCAGTTGCCTCCTGAACGATGCCGTGGTCGTGCCAGGCTCCGCTTGCGCCGTTATCTTTTTGCTCGGGAATACCAAAGAGGATCACCGCCGGGATGCCGAGGTCCGCGACTTGGCGTGCTTCCTCGACGGCTTTGTCAACGGAGAGTTGATAGACGCCGGGCATCGAGGAGACTTCTTTTGCAAATCCCTCGCCCGGAACCACGAAGATGGGGCTGACGAGGTCATCGACGCTGAGATAGTGCTCACGCACCATCCGCCGCAGGGCAGGCGAAGTGCGCAAACGACGCGGGCGGTGAATGGGGAACATAGCTTGCTCCTGCGGGATCGCAACCGAATACTGCCCGATTACCCTAACACTCCCTCAAGAAGGCGGCAACGGCTAAGGTTTGTGTGTCTAAAGCAGCGGTGAGGGTGAACCGGCCCCGTAAACCACAAGTCATTCAAGAAGCCTTTGTTGAACTGGGCGATGCTTACCAAATCGAGACTGACTTCAGGAATATCTCTCATACATAGAAAACCGTCCTTTCCTATGTATGTCACTGACAATAGGAATAGAAAACCGTCCTTCCCTATGCACACTCCGCCGGTCCAGACTACCGAAATGTCTTCTCTTCAGCTGCTCTCCCAGTTGGCACCCGATCAGTTCGAGACGATTGCCGTTTTCAGCAAGCTTGCCACCTCCAGCCGCAAACTTGCCGAACTTAAAGGCGTTGTCGAAACCATACCCAATCAAGCCATCTCGCTCAACACGCTCAGCCTTCAAGAAGCCAAAGACAGCTCTGCGATCGAGAATATCTTCACTACACAGACCGTTAACTCTTGCCCCAAGCCTCCTCCAAGAGACGCATCTAAGAGCTGACTGAGGAGCTTCTAATGAGGGTTTAGGTCTTACTGCTGCCACTCCACCCCGCGAACTGAGGTGAGAGACAGCTCTAGAACACAATCTCCTACCCTGAAAACGAAAATGGATGGGCACGAGTGGGATCGAACCACCGACCTTTCGCTCCGGAGGCGAACGCTCTATCCGCTGAGCTACGTGCCCAAGCCTTTTCAGGCAGGCTTTAAGTTTATCCCAAAACGCTATTAGATCCTCAATCAGAGGGCGTTCGGATCGACGCCCTGCTCTCGCAGTCGCTGCGCGAGTCGCTCGACTCGTTGCTCAGCCTGCTCGGCACGCTCCATCGGGGTGGGGATTACCGTGCCATCAGCAGTGATGAGGCGCAGACGGCCTTGGTGTATTCCAAAATACAACTCTAACTGAGCACTCCACAGCCATCCCGGCGCGCTTGTCTCAAGAAGTACGTACTGCCCTTCCGTGATATGAAAACCACAAAGCTCGAGACTCTTAGGGTCGAACCAGAAATACTCCGGCACCCGCAGCACATCCTGGTAAATCTGCTTCTTTAGCCCACGGTCAATCTCCGCGGTTGATTCTGAGAGAATCTCCACGATGACATTAGGTGAACGGCCCCCTTCCTGCCAGACCGTCCAGCTGCGGCGCTCCCGTCGCTCGCAACCGAGCACTACAAAGAAGTCTGGTCCCCGAAAGTCCTCCGACTTGCGCTGAGTGAGGCTGTAGTAGATCGTCAGGTTACCCGAGCAGTAGAAGTCTTGCCGGTCACGCCAGTGGCTTTCGAGTGACTCGATAAGTACTTGCATCTGCTTGCGGTGCCAGTCGGATTCCATGGGCGGCTCGTCGCTCCACAGGTTGATGGGTGGCCAGATAATGTCCGCCGGTGGGTTCGGGTAATGCACGGGCAGGTCTCAGTCGAGATGGAGTGATCTTAGCCTGTAGCTGATACCCGCTCGATATTTGAGACGCAGCGCTTCTATACACGCGTAAGCTGGTGTGGCTGCCACCCACCCAGGCACGAAAGGCGGGTTTCTTGTACTGAGTTCTGGTGCTGCTGGGCTATCTTTGAGCCTGAAGCTTTTGCATGTCTACCCGTGAGTTCCAAGGCATCGCCGCCCAACATGGACCCGAATAGAGTTGAGTGGACGCTCAAACAGCACTTCGGTCATACCGGCTTTCGGTCCGGTCAGCGGGAGATTGTCGAACGGGTGCTCGAAGGGCGTGATCAGCTCATCTTGATGCCGACCGGTGGTGGCAAATCGCTTACCTATCAGTTGCCTGCCCTGTTGTTGCCAGGGCTCACGGTGGTGGTCTCGCCGCTCATCGCTCTGATGCACGATCAAGTAGACCGCCTGCGCGACAACGGCATCGCGGCTGCTTTCATCAACAGTTCCATGTCCTCTCAGGAGCGTGCCAGACGCGAACAGGCCGCGCTCAGGGGTGAGTTGAAGCTGCTTTACGTCGCGCCGGAGCGGTTGCTGAGTGAGGGGTTTCTCGAACTGCTCGACCAGATTAAAGAGCGGGTGGGTTTATCGCTGCTTGCTATCGACGAGGCGCATTGCATCAGCGAGTGGGGGCACGACTTCCGTCCCGAGTACCGCAAGATCGTTCAGGTGCGCAGGCGTTACCCGGATCTGCCCGTGCTGTGCCTGACGGCGACGGCGACTGAGCGGGTGCGCGAGGACATCGTCCGCCAGCTGGCGCTTAAAGACCACTACCTACACGTGGCAAGCTTCAACCGGCCCAATCTTTACTATGACGTGCGCACCAAAGACAAACGCTCTTTTGCCGAACTGCTCGGCCTGCTTGAGGAAGACCCCCAGGCCCCGGTGATTGTTTACTGCCAGAGCCGTAAGAGCG
>JACMIX010000053.1 GCA_014380935.1 Gloeobacterales cyanobacterium ES-bin-141
AGCCAGTGAACCGAACAGCAGGAAGTTCTTAATACGCAGCATGGATAGTCTGGTGTGAATAGAACATCAGCCATCCTAGGAAAGCCCGGTGACAATCTCGTGACGGCTGGTTAAGGCCAGGTGATTGGGTAGCCTGTATCTGTTCGTGAAGAGGACCTGAAGCAGCTTGTGTAAGCTTGTCTTAAGAGCATGAGTTGCAGGCAGGCACTATCCTGGTGTCGTGCCCCCGTCTTGATACGTTGTACACTTTGCAAACTCGCATTTGGCGGGGATGACAGAGAGTAGCTACAGCCGGTTGTCTCAAGCAGACCCTCAGGACACTAAAATTCTTCAAGTTTCCACTCCCATATGGACCTTGCTTATCTGAGCCACCGTTTTGTTATTTTAAGGAAAGCGCCGACATATGAACACTCAGGTAGATACTGTGCAGACCCTTACGCTCCTTCGAGAATTGCTCACCAACTACTTGTGGGTCTGGCAGGACAAGATTCAAGCCGTTTTTGAGGCACTGCCGACTTACACGGGCCACCCCAACCGGTCGGTTGCCGACCTGACCGAGCAGCAAATCGACGGCCTCAGCCGGGATGCCCTATTCATGGCTCGCCTCAAGGAGGCGATTGATCTGCAACGCAGCTACCTGGACAGCGCCCCGGCTCGGCGGCGCATCGCCTATTTCAGTGCCGAGTTCGGCATCCACGAGACCCTACCAATTTACTCCGGCGGCCTCGGAGTCCTGGCCGGGGATCACGTCAAGTCGGCAAGTGACCTTGAGCTTCCCCTGGTGGCGGTAGGCCTGATGTACAGGCAGGGGTACTTCAACCAGCAACTTAACGCGGACGGCTGGCAGGTCGAGCGCTACACCGACCTCAACATGGACCACACTTGCTTGAGCATGCAACTCGACAAGCAGGGCGAGCCTTTGGTGGTCAAGGTTCCGATCGAGGACCGCCTGGTCAGTGTACGGATCTGGGTTGCCCATGTCGGACGGACACCGCTCTATTTGCTCGACACAAACGTCCCCGAAAACAACGAAATTGACCGCTGGATCACGGGCCACCTCTACGGCGGCGATCAAGATACCCGCATCAAGCAGGAGATCGTGCTTGGCATCGGTGGGGTTCGGTTGCTGACCGCCCTTGGTCTGCCAATCGAGACTTTCCACATGAACGAGGGCCACGCTGCCTTCCTGACCCTCGAACTGCTGGCCCAGAAGTTCCAGTCCGGTCTCAACTACGAACTGGCCAAATCGGCGATTACCAACAGCTGCGTGTTCACCACCCACACCCCGGTCCCGGCCGGTCACGATGCCTTCAGTCACGAGTTGCTGCTGCGTTGTCTGGATCGCTTCCGCCAGGATGCCCTGGGTATTTCGCAGTTCGAGCTTCTGGTGCTCGGTGGACGGGGCCGCTTCTCGATGACCGAGCTTGCCCTCAATCTGTCGCGCTCGACCAACGCCGTGGCGAAAAAGCACGGTGAAGTCTCCCAGCGCATGTTCACCTACCGCAAAATTACCTACGTTACTAACGGCATCCATCACCTGACCTGGGCCAGTCCCGAGATGACCCAACTACTCGATGAGAGTTTGAGCGAGTGGCGCACCAACCCGGATGTGTTCAAAGACGCCGACAGGCTCGATGACGCTGCCTTGAGCGCGGCCCACGACCAGGCCAAAAAGCGGCTGGTGAGTTTTATTAACGGGCACAACCACGGCGTGGACTTCGAAGAACCGATCCTGACGATTGGTTTTGCCCGCCGTTTCGCTACCTACAAGCGCGGCGATCTGATCGTGCGTGCCCTCGACAGGCTGCCCAACGAGGCAAGCCAGCGCATTCAACTGGTCTTCGCGGGCAAATCGCACCCACGCGACGACGGCGGCAAACAGTACATCCAGAAAATCTCCAACCTGATGGCCGAACGGCGCACCCGGCTGGTTTTCCTCGAAAATTACGACATGTCGATTGCGAGACTCTTGATCTCAGGAGTCGATATCTGGATGAATACTCCGCGTCGTCCCCTCGAAGCCTCCGGCACCAGCGGCATGAAGGCAAGCCTCAACGGCATCCCCAATCTCTCGGTCCTGGACGGCTGGTGGTGCGAGGGCTACAACGGCAAAAACGGCTGGGCCGTGGGTGAAGACTACGACGGTACTACGGACGAGGACGAGTACGATGCCGAGAGCATCGCCCGGCTTCTCTCGGAGCAAATCCTCGATGAGTTCTACACCAATCGGGCCGCCTGGATGCGCCGGATGAAAGCGTCGGTTGCCACCACCGCCTTCTTCAACACCCACCGGATGGTGAACCAGTACGCATCGGAGATCTACCGGCTCGTGCCCGTCGAGGCCAAGGCCTGATTAAATCTCGGTGTCCCTACCGGGCAGGCTGACACGAAAGCGACTACCCCGGTCCAATACGCTCTCGACCGTAACCCTGCCCCCGTGAGCTGAGGCAATCCCATAGGCTATGGCAAGGCCCAGGCCGCTTCCCTGGCGGTAGTGTCGAGAGTGGTCGGCCTGCCAGAAGCGCTCGAAGACATGGGGCAGGTCATCCGGGGCAATCCCGATGCCCGTGTCTTCTACCTCCAGAATCACGGACTGGCCTTTGAGAGATAGGGTCACATCCACCCGTCCCCCAGCTGGTGTGTACTTAATGGCATTCTCCAGTAGGTTGCCTACCAGGCAACGCAACTGGACCGGTTTGCCCACCACCTGAGGATTCGTATGCTCGGCGGTATGGCACTCAAGCTTGAGGCCCCGCTCCTGCGCCTGGGGGGTGTACTCGGCCACGACCGAGGCAACCAGATTTGTGAGTGCCACCGCCTGAACCGTCCCCACCTCCCTGGCACGGGCGAGCATGAGCAATTCCTGGACCAGGGTAACTAACTGACGGGTCGCGTCTTCAACGAGTAAGAATTTTTGCCGGTCACCCGGGCGAATCCCCTCCGGGTATTTCAGCGCCACCGCACAGTTGCTCTGAATTGCCATCAAGGGGCTGCGCAGTTCGTGGGAAGCGTCGGCTGTGAATTGTTCAAGTCTGGCGAAGCTGCTCTCGACCGGTCTGATGACCAGGCCAGTTAGCCCCCAGCCCCCGAGGGCACTGAGGGCGAGCGTCACAGGTATACCGGCCAGTAAGCCCGAGAGTAGTTGGCGACGGTTGCTCTCAATCGATGCGAGCGAACGGGCTACCCGCAGGTAGCCGATGCGCCCGCCACCAACCGGGTCATGGACGGGTTGGGTCCATATGCGCAGACCAGTCTGGCTGCTAAAGGTCCCGTCTGTGGGCAGGTCCTTCAGGGGAGGCAAGATATCCGCGAGGGCTCCCATCTGGCGTAGCAGTCCACCACCGGGGTCGAACCACTGTACTTCGGTGTCGGAGAGTCCACCCGGCGATACCCGCGGCATGCCTCGAAAGTCAAGCCTACCCTCCTCGATATCGACACTGGAGAGCACGGCCCGGGCAAAGGTCGCCAGTTGACGGTCGAACCGCTCGCTGAGTGACCACTCAAAAAAGGTAAAGACGGCCACGGCAAAGACCGTCAAGATCAAGCACAGGACACCGAGAAAGCTAGCCAGTAACCGCAAGCGGGTTTGCAAAAACAACGACTGCTCCGGTCTAGATTGCATCGACGGGCTCGGTAGTCGCAAGACGGTACCCAAAGCCATGCACTGTTTTGATCAGATCGGCCGGGGCTCCTGCTTCTTGCAGCTTGCGGCGCAGCCTCAGCACGTTGGTCTTGATCACGTCCTCGCCCCCGGCCTGGTTGACGTCCCACAGCCGTTCGAGCAAGGCCTCGCGGCTAAAGGTATAGCCCGGATGGCGCAGGAGGTGTTCGAGCAAGCGGAACTCCCGGGGCGTAAGGGTAAGCGATCTGTGGGCGTAGGTTGCCACCAGAGCGGTCGAATCGAGGCACAACTCGCCTACTCTGAGTACCCCGGCTCGAGTGGGACCATTGCGCCTCAACAGCGCCCGCACCCTGGCACCCATTTCCTCCAGGCTGAAGGGCTTAACCAGATAGTCATCCGCTCCGCTGTCGAGCCCCTGAACCCGGTCTGCTGTGCGGTCAAGGGCTGTCACCAGTAGAATCGGCCCTTCGTAACCCCGGCAGCGCAAGCGCTTGCACAGGGTGATGCCGTCGAGCCCGGGCAGCATGACATCGAGCAGCAGCAGGTCATAATCAACGGTGACGGCATAGTGCCAGCCTTCGATGCCGTCCCTGGCGATATCGACCAGGTAGTGCTGGTGTGCGAGGTCTTCTTGCAGGGGGAGTGCGATGCGTTCATCGTCTTCAACCAGCAATATGCGAACCATCGATTACCTCGCGGGCCTTGTGCCGAATCTCATGGAAAACACGCAGATTCGTTACCAACTTTACGGAATTTTGTTTAAGAGCTTGTTAAATCCAGAATGGGCGGGGACTGCCCTTCAAATAAAAGTAAACATACAGGGTGCTCCTGTTGCGTACAGTGGGTGTCCATCGTGCATGAGCCTATGACTACCAAAAAAGGTGAGTCCCAGACCGCGATTGCCTGGCTGTTTCTGGCTCCGGCACTGGTTTTGCTGCTGCTGTTCGTGCTGTGGCCGATGGCCTACCTGGTATGGCTCGGCTGCACCGATGGCAGCTTGCGCGACCCAATCTGGGTCGGGACCGCCAATTACGAGCGCCTCGCCACCAGCCGACAGTTCTTGCAGGTTCTTTTGAACACGGCTGTATTCACTGCCGGGTCCGTGGTACCCAGCGTGGTTCTCGCACTCGGGGCTGCCGTCGCACTCGACCGGGCCTTACCCCTGCGTGGCCTGTTACGCACAGCCTATTTCTTGCCGACAGTCGTCTCACTGGTGGCAGCCGGGGTGGCCTTCCGCTGGCTGTTTCACCCCGAGGGTTGGGTGAACGGGGCGCTCGGGCTTTTCGGGGTGGCTCCCGTCGCGTGGCTTTCGAGTCCCACCTGGGCAATGCCCGTACTGGTTTTACTATCGGTCTGGAAACAGGTCGGCTTTAACCTGGTCGTCTTCCTGGCCGGGCTCTCGGCTGTGCCCCAAAACCGCTATGATGCCGCCCAACTAGACGGAGCGAACGGCTGGGAGCAGTTCTGGCACATTACCCTACCCGGCATCCGTCCAACGCTCTGGTTTGTGACCATCACGACGGTCATCTTCACCTTCCGCAGCTTTGAGCCGGTCTACGTGATGACTGGCGGCGGCCCGCTCGGCACGACCAATATCCTGGTCTACTACGTCTGGGAGCAGGCGTTTGCACTGTTCAACTTCGGCCTCTCGGCCGCCGCCGCCGTCGTGCTCCTGGTTGGGGTCCTCGTCGTCACGGCCATTCAACTACGCGGTGCCGGGGAGGAGTGATGTACCGATTGTTTGTCCTGGTCGGGTTGGGTGCGCTCCTCATCGTGCTACCCCTGGGCCTTGTTGTACTTACTTCCTTGCAGCCGGCAGGACTTGCCACGGGTCTCGGCTCAGGACGCCTGGGTCTGGAGAATTACCGGGCGGCCTGGGCGGGGGCCAATTTCTTGCTTGCCTTCGCCAACACGGTGCTGGTGGCGGGTGCGGTTACGCTCAGCCAGGTCATCACCTCGGCCCTGGCTGGGTACGCACTCGCCCGCCTGCGCTTCCGGGGCCGGGGTGCCGTGCTCCTGCTCGTCATTGCGACTGTGATCATCCCGTTTCAGGTACTGGTGGTGCCCATCTTTCTGGTCCTGCGCTCGGGTGGACTCATCAACAGCTACTGGGCCTTAATCTTGCCCACGGCGGTGAACGGCTACGGCATCTACCTGCTGCGCCAGTTCTTTTTAACTATTCCGCCCGCCCTCGAAGAGGCAGCACTCATCGACGGCGCGAACCGCTTCGAGATCCTCACTCAAGTGATGCTGCCACTGGCCCGCCCCGCCCTCGTGACTCTGTCGCTCTTTACGTTTATCGCTGAGTGGAACGACCTGTTCAAACCGCTGGTCTTTGCACCGGGGGGTGGGCTGTTGACGGTTCAACTCGCCCTCAGCCGCTTCCAGGAGCGTTTTGCAACTGACTTCTCGGTGCTGATGGCGGCGGCGGTGATCAGTTCGGCCCCGGTCGTGGTGCTATTTTTGATTGGCCAGCGCCAGATTATCCGCGGGATCGCGACAACCGGTCTGAAAAATTAGCTCGCCGGGGGTGCCGTGTCCCCGGGTCCGCTGGTTGGGCAATTGCCTTAATCTCCCGCACAATAGAGGAATGTGAACCTCTGTAAAGGACTTGCATGGCGGATCAACTGGTACGGGCAACAGCGGCCGGAGGCCGGATCCGGGCGGTGGGGGTTTTGTCCACACGTCTAACGGACGAGGCCCGGCAGCGGCACAAACTCTCCTACGTAGCGACGGCAGCCCTGGGCCGCACGATGGCGGCAGGACTCCTGCTTGCCTCCAATATGAAACAGGCGGATGCGCGTGTAAACCTGCGCGTTCAGGGAGACGGTCCCCTGGGTGGCATCCTCGTAGACGCAGGTGCCGATGGGACCGTGCGGGGCTACGTCAACAACCCTGAAATCGAATTGCCCCCCTCGGCACGCGGCAAACTGGACGTGGGGAGGGCGGTCGGAGCAGACGGCTTCTTGTATGTCGTCAAGGACCTCGGATACGGCTATCCGTTCTCCGGCACGACCGAGCTGGTCTCAGGCGAGATTGGTGACGACGTCACTCACTATCTGGTCACATCCGAGCAGATTCCCTCGGCCCTGGTGCTGGGTGTCTTCGTCGGGGCGGATGGTGTCGAGGCGGCTGGGGGTCTGCTGTTGCAGGTCATGCCCGGTCCGGACGGAGAGGAGGACGAAGAATTAAGTGCGGTCCTCGAGAAGCGGATTGCGAACCTTGACGGCTTCACGCCCATGGTGCGGGCAGGTATGCGTCTCCCGCAGATGCTTGAGGAGTTGCTCGGGGACCAGGATCTCCAATTGCTCTCGGATGTCCAGATGGTGCGCTTTTACTGTCAGTGCTCGGCCCCGCGGGTATTGCGCGCTCTGAAGATGCTCGGCGAGGAAGAACTGCTCGACATGATCGAAAAGGACGGCGGTGCCGAGGCGACCTGCCACTTCTGCAACGAGGTTTACCAGGTAGAGGCCAGTCAGCTCGAAGGTCTCGTAGACCAGATTCGGGCCGAGACAGAGGCAAATTCTCAATCGTGAGTCGGTAAGCAACCGCTAACAGTTCAGAACCGGCACGGGCAATCCGGTGTAAGCTGTAGCGATTGGATTTGATCGGTTGGACCGGGAGAGGGAGTATGACCAGAGCGCGCATGTACTACGACGAGGACGCGGATCTATCCGTACTGACGGGCAAAACGATTGCCATCGTGGGCTACGGTTCACAGGGCCACGCCCATGCCCTCAATCTCAAAGATTCCGGCCTGGATGTCCTGGTCGGCCTTTATGAGGGTTCGCGCTCCTGGGCCAAAGCCGAGAATGAGGGGCTTGCCGTCTGCACGACTGCCGAGGCAGCTGCCAAAGCCGACCTGGTGATGATCTTGCTCCCGGACGAAGTCCAGCGGGGCATTTACACCCGTGACATTGCACCTCACCTGGGTGAGGGCAAAACGCTTGCCTTTGCCCATGGCTTCAACATTCACTTTGGCCAGGTCGTGCCGCCTGCTCAGGTAGATGTGCTGATGGTGGCACCCAAGGGGCCGGGACACCTCGTACGTCGCCAGTACCGCGAGGGCAAAGGTGTGCCCTGCTTGTTTGCAGTTGAGCAAGATGCAAGTGGCGAGGCCCGTTCTGTGGCTATGGCCTATGCCAAGGCGATCGGCGGCACGCGGGCGGG
>JACMIX010000406.1 GCA_014380935.1 Gloeobacterales cyanobacterium ES-bin-141
AGAGAAGAGTCTGACACCTCGATGAGCAGGAGCACACTCTGCGGACCCGGATGAGCACCAGCGTGGTCTCTGCCTTCCGGGTCAGGCTCCACCAGCGCAATGTCGGGCACTGGCTCCCCATACTCACCCAGGCTCACCGGTTGCTCGACAAACAGCATCGCGGGGTTGACCCCGAGGCGCAGCAGCAACTGCATCAAGCGCCGCACCGTCGCCGCGTGGAGAGAGCCTCGGGGAAGCATAGTAACGATGCGTCCTTCTAACAATTCGACATTCTCCTCCGGACCGAACACATCGGCTTTGACCATGCGATGGTACTCGGTCGCTGTGAAAAGCCTGGTGCCGATCCGCTGCACGCTGACCATCGCGTACTGCCTCTGGAGGGACAGACCCATTCTACCCGTGGCCCGGCACCGACCTGCCGCATCCGCCTGCACCACCGAGGTAATTCGAAAAGGCCAATACTTGCGTACCCACTTCGAGCCTGCCAGTGATGACGGTAGCCAGGGACCTGTTGCCGTCATCACTGGCAGTAACTCATCAACGCGGCCCGCCCATCTGCCAGTCGAGGTCGCTGACCGTGGGAAGTGGCGATGTGGAAACTAGACTCGTTCCGTTCATCAACCAGACCGTGTTTGCCCCGGTGGCCCGGTTGCGCCAGAGAATGTCAGGCTTACGGTCGCCGTTGTAGTCACTCACGCCGCCCATCTGCCAGTCGAGGCTGGAGACTGAGGTAAGCGGGACCGACGCGGTGAGGCTCGTTCCGTTCATTAACCAGACGAGGTTCTGACCTGTACCCTGATTGCGCCAGACAAGGTCGGATTTGCCGTCGCCGTTGAAATCGCTGCTTGCACTGCCAATCATCTGCCAGTCGAGGTCACTGACTGTGGGGAGTGGCGTTGTCGAGACCAGGCTCGTCCCATTCATCAACCAGACGGTGTTTGCCCCGGTCGCCCGGTTGCGCCACAAGATATCCGGTTTGCCGTCGCCGTTGAGGTCCCCCGTGCCGCCCATTTGCCAGTCGAGGTTCGTGACCGGATTGAGTGCGACCGAAGTAGTCAGACTCGTGCCGTTCATCAACCAGACCATGTTTGCCCCGGTGGTCCGGTTGCGCCAGAGGATGTCCTGTTTACCGTCGCTGTTGAAATCCCCGACACCCCCGGTTTGCCAGTTGAGGTCTGCCAGTGGCAGGGTGGCCGAGGAGGCGAAACTCGTCCCGTTCATCAACCAGACGGTGTTTACGCCGGTGGTCCGGTTGCGCCAGACAATGTCGGACTTGCTGTCATTGTTGAAGTCACCCGCCACGGAATTGGTCGCCACGGTGAAGTTGGCGGTGCTGTTCGCCGTTCCTCCCGGTGTAGTCACCGCGATAGTGCCCGTGGCACTGCCCGCCGGAACGACTGCCGTAATGTGGTTGACCGATTTGACCGTGAAATTGGCGGCAAGGCCGTTGAATGTAACTGCGGTTGCGCCAATGAAATTGATGCCCGTGAGCGTCACCGTGGTATCGGCTGGACCGCGCTCGGGTGTAAAGCCCGTGAGCGCCGGGGCCGGACTGGCGAGTCCCAAAGCAAGTTGAAAGACGGTTCCATAGTTGCCTGTGCCACCACCCGAGGCTGTGCTGTAGAGATTGCCGTCACTTGCCTGGAGGAGCCTCGCCGAGGGATAGCTGCCAGCGGTACCGTCAAAGGCATATACAGTACTCAGGACTCCTGACTGGGGGATCTGGAAGACCGTCCCGGAGTAGCCAGTCCCGCCTGCTGATGTGGTGCCATACAGTACGCCATCACTCGCGGGCACTAATCCGGCTGCCGGGAAAGAGCCGCTAGTACCGTTAAAAGAGTGCAACGTGGTCAGGGTTCCCGCCGGTGAGATCCGGAAGACCGTCCCGCGACTGCTCACACCGCCCCCGGTCCCCGAGGTAGTGCTGTAGAAGTTACCGTCCGGGGCCTGAATCAGACTCGCGGTCGGATAGCCCCCGTCACTCCCGTTGAAAGCGTGGAGCGTGGTCAGAGTGCCTGTCGGTGTGAGCTTAAAAACCGTTCCCAGGTTGCCTGTTCCACCGGAATACGTGGTGCCGTAGAAGTTGCCGTCGGAAGCTCGGAGGAGAGCGGCCGTGGGAAAACTACCCGCACCGCCGCTAAAAGCGTGCAGGGTGCTCAGGCTGCCCCCGGTAGTGATGCCAAAAACGGTTCCTTTGCCGCTCGCCCCACCTTCGACCGTGGTGCCGTAGAGCCTGCCGTCGGTTGACTGAATAAGACCCGCACCGGGATGGCCGCCGTCACTACCACCTGTGAACGCGTAGAGAGGATTCAGAACACCGCTCAGGCTGAGCTTGAAAATGGTTCCGTAACCGTGCGTACCACCGTAGGTCGTCGTGCCGTAGAGCATGCCGTCGCTCACCTGTACGAGACCGGCGTAGGGACGGGCACCGTCACCTCCTCCGCTGAAGGAGTGGAGGATGGTCACAGCCCCCTCACCCGTCAGCTTGAAAACCGTTCCGTACCCATAGACCCCGCCGTAGTGCGTGGTGCCGTAAAAATTGCCGTCGCTCGCCTGGATGGGCTCCGCGTACGGAGTCGCTCCGTCACTGCCGCTACTGAAAGAATAGAGGGCACTCGCGCCTTCAGCCCGAACCCCGGCCCAATCGGCCTGCCACAGGACAAAGCACAATACCCCACCCACAAACAGTCTCAGGTATTGAGGCAAGACTGAACAGGACTTAGAAATCAACATACATCCCCGGATAAATGGTTCCCCAAATCAGCTTGCCCATTCTGAGAGCAGCTTTACTGATCGCGCCTGTCAAGATTCGGTGAAGACGGAAACTGCTTGGGAAGAAATCAAAACGGTTCGGTGTACAAGCATTTTGAAACCCTTTCCACCGGTTCATCCGTCAAGATGCAAGAATCAACCAGGACACAGAAGGGCAATCTGATGAACGAAGATTTGCTGAGCTTGATGCCGAAGACCGATTTTACCCGTCGGGCGTTCGTGATGACGACACTGGCGGCGGGTTTTGCCCTAGCCGTGCAGCCGGTTACAGCCCAGACCATCAAGACCGACACAACCGGGTTGATAGCGGGCGAGGTCAAAGTCCCCGTCGCCGAGGGTACGATACCTGCCTACCACGCCATGCCTGCCACGGGAGGACCATTCCCGGTCGTGCTGGTAGTTCAGGAGGTATTCGGGGTCCACGAATACATCAAGGACATCTGCCGCCGCTTTGCCAAACTGGGTTACCTCGCCGTGGCCCCCGAACTCTACGCCCGGCAGGGAGACGTGACAAAGCTCGCCAACACCAACGAAATTTTCACGAAGGTAGTCTCCAAAGTACCAGACGAGCAGGTGATGTCCGATTTAGACGCGACGGTGGCGTGGGCGGGCAAGTCCAGCCGGGGCAATATCGACAAACTGGCCGTCACCGGGTTCTGTTGGGGCGGACGAATCGTATGGCTGTACGCGGCCCACAACCCGAAACTAAGTGCGGGGGCAGCCTGGTACGGACGTCTGGCCGGTGAATATTCCACTCTCACACCCAAGAACCCAGTGGACGTGGCGAGCGAGTTGAAGGCCCCGGTACTGGGTCTCTACGGTGCCGCCGACCAGGGCATCCCGCTCGACACGGTCGAGAAGATGCGCAAGGCCCTCAAGACGGCGGGTCAACCCTCGGAGATTGTCGTCTACCCGGACACTCCCCACGGTTTCCACGCCGACTACCGGCCCAGCTACCGTAAAGACCAGGCAGAGGATGGCTGGAAGCGTCTACTGGCCTGGTTCAAGCAAAATGGGGTTGCCTGAACCGGGGCCGTACAGCTCAGCGCGGCCCGCGCATCTCCCAACCGGTGTCCGTGACGGAGGGAAGGCTGCTCGATGACGTGTAGCTCGTCCCGTTCATCAGCCAGATGATGTTCTTGCCCGTGACCTGGTTGCGCCAGAGGATGTCGGGCTTGCCATCCCCGTTGTAGTCACCCGCCCCGCCGATTTGCCAGTTGGTATCTGTGACCGCGGGCAGTGTAGCCGTCGAGCCGTAACTGGTGCCCTTCAAGAGCCAGACCACGTTCTGGCCCGTGGACCGGTTGCGCCAGAGAATATCGACTTTGCCGTTGCCGTTGAAGTCGGCGTTCCCGCTCGCGGCCATGGACCAGTTGGTGTCTGCGACCACGGGAAGCGTGACAGTCGAGGCGTAGCTCGTCCCGTTCATCAACCAGAGAATATTCTGGCCCGTGACCTGGTTGCGCCAGAAAATATCAGGTTTGCCGTCACCGCTCGCGTCACCGGCTCCGCCGACCTGCCAGTTGGTGTCTGTGACCGGGGTGAGGGTGACAGTCGAGACGTAGCTCGTCCCCTTCATCAACCAGACCACGTTCTGTCCCGTAGACCGGTTGCGCCAGAGAATGTCCGCTTTGCCGTCGCCATTGAAGTCTGCACTTGCCACGATTTGCCAGTCGGTGTCCGTGACCGTGGGGATTGCCGTCGATGAGGTGTAACTCGTCCCGTTCATCGACCAGACTGTGTTGGCACCGGTTGTGCGGTTGCGCCAGAGAATATCGACTTTGTCGTTGCCGTTGAAATCACCCACTGTGGAGCAGGTGTAAATCCGCACGTTGTCCACCACCCAACCGAGTGGACCCCGTACCAGGGCGTCACTCGCCTGGCGGAAGCGGAAGCGCACACTCTGGCCTGCGAGCGACCCAAGATTGTAACGGCTCGCCACGTAGCCGTGGCTGTCGCCGACGAAAGCGGAACGCCCGCCCAGGGGATTACCGTTGCTGCTGCTGAGGGTTCCGCCGTAGCCCTTGCCCGTATCGAACAAACTGCCTGCATCGCTCCAACTGCTACCGCCGTTCGTGCTGTATTCGAGCACGCCCCCGTCGTTATAGGCACCCAGGCGCGCATCGAACCCGAAGGCGTGCTCGAAGTGCAAAAATGCCCCTGCCGGTAAAGTCACGCTCTTGTTCATCGCCGCGACCGCATCCGAGAGGCTATTGCTGTCCTCCACGTACAGAGACTTCGTCCCCGAGGCGGCATACCCCGTGTCGAAGAACCAGGCATTGACGCCGACCAGTTCTGTGAATGTCCAGTTCGTGCTGTTCTCCATGTCGTCGAAGAACAGGCTACCGGGTTGTCGGCCCACTGGACAGGTAGCAGCAATGGGTTCGAAACCAGCCACCGGCTCCAGGTTCATCTCAACCGCATCGGTGGCATTGCGCACCTGCTGGCAATCCCCGGCGGTGATACCCGCGGTGCCGACCAGGTTGGCACAACCCTGATACAAGTAATAATTGAGGTCGCTATAACTGGACCCCGAGGTCAACAGGTTGGTCTGCACTTCATAGTAGATCTTCGCAACTTTGTTAATCCCCAACCCGGTCACGGTCTTGCCGTTGAAAGTACCGCCGTCGGTCATCAGAAAAGTTGCCTTGTTGTTGACCCCGCTGTTGGTGTGTACACCTCCACTATCGGCACTGCCGGTGTAGTAGAAAGAGCTGGTCATCTTGTCCGGGTTCTGATAGACGGTCGGGTCTTTCATACTGCGGATTGGACCACCGAAGATGCTCACGGGCACATCCTCACCAATCAGCCATTTTGCCTCGACCGAGTCGTTCCCCGAGCCGTTCGTCTGGTCGATGAACTCTCCCCACACATCCGAGAGAGACTCATTAATGGCACCGGACTGATAGTAATAGAGCAGGTTGGATTCGTACTGGGTCATTCCGTGCGTCAACTCGTGACCTACCACGTCATCAACCACCAGGCTGTCGCCGTATACCATCTGCACACCGTTCCAGAAGGCATTGGCATAGTCCACGTCGTAGTGGACTGTGGATGTCAGGGTCAGGCCAGCATTATTGAGACTGTCACGTCCATGCAGGTTTTTGTAAAAGTCGTAGGTATCCCCGGCGTAGGTGTGGGCATTTACGGCGTCCGTGTCACCCCCGCTGCAAGACGGGTTCGATTCGTTGCAGACCAGTGTTCCGGGCAGGGCTGTCGTGTTACCGGCCGTATAGGTCTGGCGGTTTTTTGCGTGAGCAATCTGATTAAAGTGCAGGGCGATGTCACCATTTGTCGCGTCCACCAGGACCAGTTCGCGGACAGGTTCAGAACCCCCGGCGCTCACCTCCAAACGCCAGACGAGCCTTGCTGGTGCGGTACTCGGTGTCACCAACCGCGGGTCGTAAATCCAGAGTTGGGGCTCCCCAGTCACGGCAACATCCACGGCCCCGTCATACCAGCGGCCGATAGCACTGGTAGCCAGTTCACGCGCCCGGTCCGCGGATATCCCCGGATCCGTCGCGATAGCAAGCTCCGGGGCAACCTCCCCACCCATCGAGAGCAGGTTGCGGTCGCGGTCGAGGTTGACGACCAGGTTACCGGCCAGGACTGGAATATTTTTGTAAAGCTGCTGGTAGCGGGCTTTGAACCGACCATCCGGTAGGACGGCTTGCTGAATGACCCGCACTTGAGTAGCCGGTTCACGCAGACCGAAGAGTGTCCCGTAAGCTTTGACCACTGCCAGGGCTGTATCCTGGGCGGCGGGTGACGGGGTGACAGGCACCCGGATGGGTCTGGCCGGATCGCTGCCAATCAGACTTACCTTGCCGGTTTGCCGGTGGATGACAACGCGTGCCCCGAGACTCTTGAGCGCATCCACCGGGCCAGCGGCGTACAGGGCCTGAGAACTCAACAAGCAGGACGGTAAGGAGAGTGTACAGGCCAGTAAAGCAGAACAAAACCGCCGGGACCGTTCAGAAGTAGACATGAAACACCTGGGGGAGCTATCGATTGAGAACCGAAGCTTATGCTACCCCGATGGAGCAGTGCATAGAGTCAGTATGCGTAGGGAATGATACCGTTTGTACCGGGGCACCTCGGTATAAACGGTATCTCCCTAGCGGGTTGGCCCGCCGCCTGCCTGGGGTGGCTGGTAGTCGCCTGCAATCACCACGGTGAGTTGCTCGGGCCGGAAGTATTTGCGGATAGCCGCGTTGACCTCCTCCACCGTGACGGCCCCAATCAGCCCCGGATAGCGGTCCGGGTAATCGACGCCGAGGTTGAAGAACTCCGCATTCCACAGCGCCTGGGCAAGTCCGGCGTTGGTCGATAAGCCGACCTTGAACGAGCCGATAGCCGAGGACTTCTCATCGGCCAGTTCCTCGGGCCGGATGCCGTTCTTGACATAGTCACGCAGGACACCCAGGGCGGAGTCGATGGCCCGCTCGACATTTTGAGGATTGACCGAGACACTGATGTACCACGGTCCGGCTGCCAGGGACGGAGAGCGGAAGCTTGAGCTGATACCGTAGGTCAGCCCTTCCTTGTCGCGCACCTGCAACCCCAGGCGCGAAGAGAGGGTCGATTGGCCGAGGGCACTGTTGGCGAGCGACGCGGCGAAATAATCCTTCGAGTCCCGGCGCAAAGGGGCTGCCGCTCCAAGCAAGATATCGACGTTAGCCTTGTCCTTGAGGACCACGACCTCTCGCCTGGTCGCGGTTTGCGGAACCGGGTCCGTGACTGTCACCTCGACATTCCCGGGTCCGCTGAAGGTGTTGAACGCTGAGGCGAAGCGTTTTTGGACATCGGCCGCCTGCACATCCCCCGTCACAGCCAGGATGAGCGAACGACCGCCATAGTGCTCCTGCCAGAAGCGCCGCACATCGGCAACGGTAATCGACTGAATGCTGCGGATAAGTTGCTCGGCCGGGGGGACATAGTAGGGATTCGTCGGCTCAAAGACCGTCCCCGCAAAGCGCTCGTACCCTCGATAACTGGTGTTGGCCTGTTGCTGCTTGATGGCCGCAATCGCCTGCTGTTTAAGCTTTTCCAGTTCGCCCGCCGGGAAAGCCGGTTCGCGCAGTGCTTCACTCAGCGCGTCCATGACCAGCGGCAGGTCTTTTGAGAGTGTACGGCCGCTGATGTTGACACCAAAGTTACCGGAAGAAAAATCGATACTGGCCCCCACCGATTCGAGATCGCGGGCAAACGCAAGTTTGGTGCGCTTGCGGGTACCGCGCTCGAGCATGGCAGCCGTGACATCCGCGAGGCCCGGCTTATTTTGGGGCTCGAAGTAAGATCCGGCCCGCAGTGAACCGCGAATCGCAACGCTGGGTGTGGCGTGGTTTTCGAGCACGAGCAGGGTCGCACCGTTGGGCAACTGGCTACGGACTGTGCGACTGGCAATCGTCTTAGCAGGTGCCGCACTAGAATCCGGACCTGCCTGGGCCAGAGACCCCGAGTTGGCTTCGGCACTGGCTGGGCTGTAAAACTGGATGCGGTCGGATGGACGCGCGGTCGCGGTGGGCTGGACGGTTGTGGTCGGGGTGGTAGTGGGGATGAAGTAACCAACAGTGCGTCCGTTCTGGGCAAAGTAGGTTTTGGCCACGCGCTGCACATCAGCCGGAGTGACTTTGTCAATGTTAGTTCCGTAGTCTTTGTAGTAGCGCCAGTCGGCAATTGCCTCGGCCTCCGAGATGAGTGACGCGACGTTGAACGTCCCATCCCGGCCGTAGGCCAGTTGGGCGAGAATTTGTTGGCGGGCCTTTTGTACTTCGGCAGCATCCGGGGCTCGTCCCGCGATGCGGCTTAGCTCAGCAAGGATTACTTCCTCAACTTTTTTGGGCTCGACGCCGGGACGTACCGTAGCAACGATGTTGAACAGGCCGGGATCGCGGTGCTCATCGGAGTTGGCCCGCACCGAGACAGCGAGTTGTTTCTCGACCAGGGCCTGGTAAAGGCGGCTCGTCACACCGTCGGTCAACACCGTGGAGAGCACGCTGAGCGCGTAGGTATCATTTTGAGGCGGTGGGTTTGCCGCCCGCTCGGCGAGTTGCGCGTCGGAGAGCACTGTGTCCTGACCCAGGGCCGCCGGTGTGCGGTGCGCAATTTGAACAATGGCGAGCTCGCCCGCACGACGGACTACCAGGCGGCGCTCGCCCTGCTGGGGAGGCTCCTGCGTGTACACGGGCGGGATCGGTTGTGGAGAAGCTGGGTAGGCACCAAAATATTTGTCGATCAGTCCCAGGACCTTGTCACGATCGAAGTCACCCACGACCACGGCAGTGGCGTTATTGGGTTGGTAGTAAGTGTTGTAGAACTGCTGGAGGCGCGCCGTTGAGACGTTCTCCACGTCCGAACGCCAACCGATGGTCGGGTGGTGGTAGGGATGCGCGATGAAAGCGGAGGCATACACCGTCTCATCGAGGACTTCGGTCGGTTCGTTCTGGCCGCGCTCCAGTTCATTGCGCACCACGCTCATCTCGGACTGCCGGTCCGTATCGGCGACAAACGAGTTGCGCATACGGTCGGCCTCGACCTGAATGGCGAGCTCAATCTGGTCCGAGGGCACCGTCTCGTAATAGTTAGTGCGGTCGTACCAGGTAGAGGCGTTGTAGCGTGCGCCGATGCGCTGCAACGTCGAGGCAATTTGCGTATTTTTGGCTTTGTTGAAGGTTGGTGTGCCCTTGAAGAGCAGGTGTTCGAGCAGGTGAGTAGAACCTGTATAGCCGACAGCCTCGTCGCGCGAACCGACCTTGTAGACAACCAGGACCGTCGCCACGGGTGCAACCCGGTTCTCGACCAGCAATACCTTCATGCCGTTGGCCAGACGGTACTCGCGAATGCCGTCCGCCTCGGTAACAAACTTCACGCGAGTGCTCAGTGCAGCATCTTGTACAGGGCTTGCCGCCGTCCCCTGCGCGCGAGCACTCATGGGCGGACCGAACACGACCAGCGCGGTCAAGGCCCCGGCCAGTAGCAGCACCTGTCTGGGATGTATCAGCATGGATCTCCTGAGTGGGTCATGGTAGTCAAGCCAAAGTAAACGTTGCACACCTGTAGGTGTCTAGATTTTAAAGATACTGCCAAGCGCAGGCAGTTCACGGGGATTGTCCGTGGAGAGGCTTCCGCCACACAGACGTTCACTTTACAGCTTGCATTATCAACAACTGGGTCAGCAAGCCGTTCTAAAATTCGTGGCTGCTGGACAGGGCTGTCACTGGCAGAGTATTTGAGGTATTGCAATGAAATACGATCTCGAGCGTCATCATCGCCGTTCGATCCGGTTGCGCAACTACGATTACACCCAGGAGGGCATCTATTACATCACTATTTGCACAAAGTACAGTGAGTGTCTGTTTGGGCGTGTAGTAGACGGGCGAATGCGGCTGAATGCATTGGGAGAGATTGTCTGGGAGGAATGGTTGCGCTCAGAGGTCATCCGTCCCGGTGTATCACTAGATGTGTTCGTGGCTATGCCCAACCATGTTCATGGATTGATTGTTTTGACGGGAGCGATGGATGCAGGGCGTGGGGAGTTAACGGGGGCGACCCAGCGGGTCGCCCGTACGGGGGCTGAGGCTGGGTTGGTAGATCGCCTTCCGGGTAGAGATGTTGATGATACTTCTACACAAATCTCCACCCAATCCCCCAGCCCGACTCCCCCTCCTGCTGTACGGGCGACCCGCTGGGTCGCCCCCGTTAACTCCCCACCCTCTCCCCCCACCCCCCAAAACCACCCTCATATCAGGTTCGGTAGGAGCAATCCTTGGACAATTCAAATCCGCAAGTACCAGACGTATCAACCAATTACGAGGAACACCTGGCACTCCTCTCTGGCATCGCAATTACTATGAACACATCGTCCGCAACGAAATCAGCTTGAATTGCATCCGGACGTATATTCTCGAAAACCCATTGCGCTGGACAAAAGACACAGCTCATCTGTCCGGTCCAGAGTTACCGGTTAAAAACTAGAGTCTGGTCTCCTGCGCCGCCGAGGCAGGCTGTTTCCAGAGCGATGCGGGAATGTCGTCGAGCTGGTATACCTTGCGAAACGGCGGTAAAGAGGCCACGATCCGCTTACCGTAGCCCTTGGTCGAGAGGCGGGGATCGAGAATGGCCACCACGCCCCGGTCGGTGCGCGAACGGATTAGCCTTCCTGCTCCCTGTTTGAGCCGTAATTGCGCGTGGGGCAGAGCGAGCGCGTCAAACCAGGCCCACCGGTCACCGGTCGTGCGCGTCAACTGCTCGCAACGCGCGTCGTAGACGATATCACTGGGCGACTGAAACGGAATCCGGTCGATGATCACCAGGCTCAGTTGGGGTCCTTCGATGCTCACCCCCTCCCAGAAGCTCGACGTGGCAAAGAGCACCGGGTGCTCGGCGTTGCGAAACCAATCAACCAGACGGCGTCTCGACATCTGCTCCTGATGATGGCAGGGCCACGTGAGGCGAGGTTCGAGTTGGG
>JACMIX010000407.1 GCA_014380935.1 Gloeobacterales cyanobacterium ES-bin-141
CTCAAATCAGTCCGAGGAGCAGAAAGGCCAGAGCACTGAAGCAAACAGTGCCCAGGATGAACAACGGCAACCGGAGCCGCAGTCTGGTCAGGAGTCTCAGCCCCTTGGCAACGTGGCAGGTGGGGTAATCGGGGCAGCCGTCGGCGGCCTGATGGGCGGCCGGGTCGGTGCGGTCGTCGGTGCAGCGGTCGGTGCGGTTGCGGCTTCTGCTTTGAGAGGTGAGAACCCGATTGAGAAGGCAAAAGAAACGATCGGGGGTGTCAGGGAAGCCATCAGTGGTGCCGGAGCAAAGCTCGAAGCGACTGCAGGCGAGGTCCAGGGAGCCGTAGCCGGTGCGACTTCCAGCATCAGTGAGAAGGCAAAAGAAACGATCGGGGCCGTCAAAGAAGCGAGCAGCAGTGCCGGAGCAAAGCTCGAAGCGGCTGCGGGCGAGTTTCGCGAAGCTATAGCGCATGCGCCTGCCAATCTTGAAGAGCAGTCCGAACCGATGAAGCAGGACGAGGCCACTGCACAGGCCGAGAGTAGCCAGAATGACCAGCAGGCAAGCGGCACCCAGGGCACGACACCGGCAGTGTCTGACATGGTAGAAGCAGCTTACGAGCAGGCGCTCGAGCTGGAACAACCTGCCGGGAAGCAACCGCCCGTTCAGTAAACCAGGCCGAAGGTAGCTACGAAGACGCGCCATACGAATCAGGGGATCAGCAAGTTTGAACTGCTGATCCCCTGATTCGTATGAGGTCAATGGCTGCTTTTATCGGTGTATTTAAAAACTTTCGTTTTCGTCAGATATTAAAAGCGGTGACTCTTCCCCAGGTGCACTGCAAGCTTTCGATGGGCCGTAGCAGCAAGGATGAGTTTTCTGGGCAAACTGAGTATGGATAATTCTGCTCAAAACACAAGGATTGTGTGCTGGCGTACCTTTCAACTATCAGAGCGACACCGTGTCGACTCAGTCAGCATTCATGAGTTCGGATTACTGATTACCTTAGTTGTTATCTTCACGCGAAATCCACATCCAACGCAGTGAAACCCCATAGTATGGTTTCAGTTAGGTCTCTACAAACAAGTCGAGTGATATGCAAATGAATCTGAACTCGTGTAAATACGTAATAGAAGCGTATTTGAGTCGCCATCCGAGTAAAAATTACCAGGGGATATTACTTAGATCATCCCATCTCAAACGCGTATCAGGGCAGCGTAGACAGAGCGGATTTGCACTGCCGCTCACGATGGGATTCGGTGTGGTTATGGTGTTGGTCGGTACGGTGATGGTGCTCAGAACCGAGCGCGCCCAGGTGACTGCCAGCAACCAGGCCCTCACCGCCCAGAGCCTCAACGTAGCCGAGTCTGGAGTCGGCCGCGTGCTCGACTTGTTGTCTAAAAATCCGACAATTTCTCTTTACAACTTCTCCCGTTGGCAGACAGCCACCAATGCGCAGCAGGGTATTCCCGGCCCGACGAGTTGTAGTAATACCGGCGCCACCACCAGCATCCAGCAGTTCGCTGTCAACGCGGCTAGCTGGGGCAACATCGACGCGGCCGACGCGAGCAAGGGCCAGTACAAGATCGTTGACTACGCCTACACCGGGGCACAGCCCTCGGCAAATACCCCCGCCTACACCAACCTCGGCACCGGTACCCTGACCATCCAGGGTCGGACGAACAACAGCACCGCCGCCACAAACCTGCAGGTCAACGTCCCGGTCAGTAGCGGTGGCTTCCGGGGAGTACCCTTTCCCGGCCTATGGCTGACCGGTTCGAGCACAGGTGGGCCATCCGGCAACCAGTCAGTAGCCGGCAACGTGTTCTTGAATAACTGTTCCGGCACTGCCAATCTCGACAGCGGCACCGACCCGAGTACCGGCCAGGCCTGGCAGGTCCTTCATCCCTCGCTTCAGATGCCTTCTTTGCCTGCCGAACCAACTGGGATTATCAATCTCTCTACGCGGCTTGTCGGCAATAACGTCAGCATGACTTTACCGGCTGTGAACGACCTGCTTTCCACCCTGGGTACACAGCAAGTCTACGCCTACAAAATTCCTGGTTCTCTCGACAAGGCGACGATTACAGTCCCCGCTGGGCAGAAAGTTTACATCTGGCTGGGTGGAAATATTGAGAAGAACTCGGAGATCATCCACGAGTGCGGCAACGTCAGCGGCTGCAAGCCGACCGATGTTCAGATTTATGCGAGCGGTAGCGCAATCACTGCTCCTGCGGTCCCCTCGATGTGTCTAAACGGTAACCGAGAATTGCACGCCTTTGTCCTGGCACCTAACTACGCCATCGGTGTAACTGGAGGGGGCGCATTTAAAGGGTCGCTCTGGGCGAAGTCCTGGGGAGGGGTGCAGTCCTGCAATTCCAACAGCAATCACACGGTCGTTAATCAGACCGGCAACTGGGCGGAGCTCGCGGGTGTGCTGTCAGCATCCACGCTGCCCCCTAAGCTCGACCAGATCACGTCCTGGCAGCGCGGCGCATATCAATAGCATCTTCAGAGGCAAACATGAAACGTTCAAAGCAAGGATTCACGCTCGTCGAGGTGCTGGTGTCGCTCGCAGTCGGAAGCGTCATGACGGCGGGAACACTCCAGATGGTCGTGTATGGAGTCGTACTCAAGAACCAGGGAGACCGTGTCAGTTCCGGTAGTTTACTGGCGCAGACCAATGTCGAAGCTGTCCGGGCAGGAACCTCGAAAGTGGGCAAAACCGCTCTGTCAGGAGCAATCCAGGCCAACGCCACAGCCCTGGCTGTCACCTCTGCAACAGGATTTAGCGCCAACGACTCGCTCTTGATTGGCACGGACTCGACGCTCTATGGCATCCAGTCGATTACGGGCAACACGCTCACGCTCAAGAGCGGTGTCCAGAACAGCCAGGTAGCGGGTACCTCTGTCACATCGACCGCCAAGTGCAACGCCATCGCTTCCAACACTGGGTTCGGCGCCCTGATGCTAAATCAACTGCCTGCCTTGAACAGTTACACAACCGTGACCCCGGTTATATCCGGCCAGACGCGCACCGATACCGGCACAGCAAGTTTGAAAGGCCAGAGCTACCCCTACATTCGGGTTGCCACCGTCACCACCGCCAACCCTGACATTCTCCAACTCGACTACACACTGACAAATCCGAACGGCAAAACGCGGCGTATGCATGCCGAAGTGTTGCCCGAGGTCGTCAACACTTGTCCCAAGTATTAAGTCATGAGAACACACAGAGGCCATCGAGGTTTGACTCTACTCGAACTGCTGATTCAGGTAGTAGTCTTCGGGATCCTGGCTGCCGTCGCAATCCCCAGCATGTTGCCCATGATTCAGAAGAGGCAGATTAACAGCGATCTTGAAGCGATTCAGGGAGTCGTTCAGGAGATCCAGAGCTTTGCTATTCGCAACAGTTCTGCCTGCACCCTGCGCTTTGTAGCCTCCCGAGTAGATTCGAGCGCCTGCCAGCCAACGGTTTACGCCCAGCTGCAGAATACGAGCATTGCGAGTTCGGCAGCGACGCTGGATTTTACCTTTCAGGGCAACGTCTCGACCTCCACAGTGCTCGTCATCAGTCACGCCTTGAACACAGGACTGGCTAAAAAATGCCTGGTCATTCAGTCTCCGCTTGCGGTGGTCCGGCGGGGCACTTACACCGGCACAGGCACCAGCGCCGCTAATTGTAACTGAGGTAGATAAATGCAGCTTCGCAGAACTAAAAGTGGGTTTTCTCTAATCGAGATGTTGGTGGCTTCAGCCCTCACGGCAATGGTTGGTGTCGGCTCACTCATCGGTTTAACGAACCTGATGACGAGTAATAGCTCGTCATCAGCCCAGACCGATCGGCGGATTACCCTTAACCGGGCGATCGAATACATTGGCGATGACATCCGAGGTTCCAGTGCGGTACAGGTTTCCGGCAGTACGCTGAATCTGACCCGAGCAGGGAGCACTATCACCTACTCTGTGATTGCCAGCAGCACCGGTTGGCAGGCACCGTTCATGTTGCAGCGCACTGCTGCCGGAACCACAGACATGATGATCGACGGCTTGATAGCCCCCAGTGCTGCCCCTGCCTGCACGGGTACTGTATTGAACGCGAACGGCTTTCATGCTTGTCTGAGCAGTGATGGTCGGACTGTCGACCTCAACCTCTTCGGCAATACGGGCGGCACGACGCCCCTTTCAGTGCAGTTGAGTGCAGTTCGACGGCTCTGAACCTGTGGCAAAGGGGCACTATACGAGTTGCAACAGGTAGCACTGAGCACCTTGCAGTTGGGTACATTAAGCCCGGATCGGAATGAGCCGATAGTTCTTGAGGGTTGCGTGGAATTGCACTATGTCAGTTTTTCTGCCGATTTTGAAGGCAAACGGCCATCTGGACGACCTACATTTGACCGTTTGCCATGTTGGTTCGCGGAGTCTTGATGGGTCTGGCGAGGATCATGACAGTGAGCGCTGGCAAATCTTTGCGCCGAACCTGACAATTTACAGGTTTGAAGCTGACGTGGATGCCTGCCGGAAAATGAATACGGAGTTTGAAGCCCGCAAAGCAAACTGGCAGGAAAGGCACATCCCCAAAGCTCTCTGGAGTACGGTTGGTACAGCGGCTTTGCACTTGACCAGGCTCCCGGCTTATAGCTCTTTTTATCGTCCCGACAGCAATTATCTCAAGCGGTTTTGCGGCTACGCGGAGTCCACAGAAGTTGTTTCGACAGTGGAAGTAGAGACTACAACCCTCGATACTTTTTGTGAATCAGAAGGTATCGATGAAATTGATTTTCTCCAGATCGATGTACGGGGCAGCGATCTCGATGTCCTGAAAGGCGGCGCTCAGATTATTGGAAAGAGTGTACTTTCGACGATTATTGAAGTCGAATTCGTGCCGCTTTACCAAGATCAACCCTTATTTGGCGATATCGACTGCTATCTGCGCGGCAGCGGGTTTGATCTATTCGACCTGGAAACTTACCGGGTTCAGCGCACCAGTTCGCCAATCTTCTCCCCCTTGCATCCTGGTCAACTGCTCTGGTCAAATGCTTTCTACTTCCGAGATCTGCTCAGGAATGACCAGGGAAGACTCACGACACCAGAA
>JACMIX010000408.1 GCA_014380935.1 Gloeobacterales cyanobacterium ES-bin-141
AGCTAAACCGGAACCGACTCATGCGCTCAAGGAGATGTTCGATAAATTGCCGGGCAGACTCGGGAGAGCACTCAAAAAGCAACAGCCCAAACTCGTCACCCCCCAGGCGGGCGAGGGTGTCTGACGCTTGCAGATGGGCTATCAGCAAGGCCGTAATCTGCTTCAGCAACTCGTCACCGGCCCTGTGACCGCAAATATCGTTGACAATCTTGAACTGGTCGATGTCCAGAAAGCACAGGGCATGCCGGTACCCATGCCGGTGAGCGCTCTTGACCGCCACCGCGAGGTGCTGTTCAAAGGCGTGCCGATTGAGTAGTTTGGTGAGCGAGTCGTGGTTTGCCTGCCAGGCAAGTTGCTCCCGCCCCCGTCTTTCTTGTTCCAAGAGTTGGACCTGGGCCAGGGCAATGCCGACCTGAGCTGCTACTGCCTCGACTAGTTGTATTTCCTCATTTTGCCAGGAGCGTACCCGGTCGCACTGGTGGATACCGATAGCTCCGTTGATCTGCCCCTGGTAAGAAGTGCGCACGGCCATGATCGATTTCACCCCGCTTACCTGACGTTGTTCTTGCCGGGCGGCCAGCATCGGCTCATCCGCACAACAGTCGGTGACGACCGCCCGGTCCTGGCCGATGACTTTGTCGAAGTGGGGGTTGTTCTCGAAGGGTACTGGTTTACCCGCGAGGCTGAGCACTCCCACGGCCAGGTACTCGGCCACCGGGACAAGATGCGGCTGGGGGGCGTCTTTGTAGGCGTGGATCAAGCACCGGCTGACCTCGAGTGCCTGCCCAAGTTCGCGGGCGGCAGTCTGGACAATGTGTTCTGTACTCAAGTTGGCGCGGATGTTATCTGTGATGTGCCGTAACAAGCGCATCCATTGCAGTTGCTGCTCTAGTGCCTGGCGGCTGGCGGCCAACTGCCGCTCGATCAAGATGCGCTCGGCAATTTCCTGCTGCAACCGGTGATTGACCTGTCGCAATTGCAGGGCCTCGGCTATCTCGAGAGCGCACGCCGACTTATCTGGCTCGTCCTGGTTGGCAAACACTCCTCAGCTCCCCATCCTGATTGGCCCTGTAATCATCACTCCCTGCAACATGCGTGGCTCGGGTATTCGACTGCGAACTTCCCTTTTAGTGTTCACCCGGTTACCCCGGACTTAACACACCGTATGCGACTTCACTTGTATTAGCAGTCCAGCGTGTTTTCTAGTTCCCAGGAGCTGATACAGGCACTGTAGCTCTGCCACTCCCGGTGTTTGAGCTTGGTGTAGGAAGCTACGAACTCCTCTCCCATAGACCGGGGCAGAACCGTATTGGCTTCAAGGCAGCGCAACGCATCGAGTAAGTTGGCCGGTAGTTTGATGGTTCCCGGTGGAAGCGGGTCGGTGTAGCTGTTATTGTCGCAGCGCTCGCCGGGGTCACGCTTGTGATCGATGCCGTCAAGACCGGCACTGATGAGCGCGGCGGGTAGGAGGTAGGGGTTGGCTGCACCGTCCGCGAGCCGCAACTCGAAGCGACCCGGTTCGGGAATGCGGATCGTGTGGGTGCGGTTGTTGCCGCTGTAGCTGATCGTATTGGGCGACCAGGTGGCACCCGAAGTGGTGACGGGCGCGTTGATGCGTTTGTAGGAGTTGATTGTGGGATTGGCGAAGGCGCAAAGGGCCTCAGCCGAGTGCTGAACCCCACCGATGAACTGGTAGGCCAGGGTCGAGAGGCCCAGTTCTCCTCGGGGATCATCGAAGAGATTGACCTGCCCGGCTGTGTCCCAGACAGAGATATGGGTATGGCAGCCGTTGCCGGTGAGATGGGGGAAAGGTTTGGGCATGAAGGTGGCCCGCAACCCATGTTTTTCGGTGATTGACTTGACCATGTATTTAAAAAAAGCGTGGCGGTCAGCCGTCACAAGCGCATCGGCATAGGTCCAGTTCATCTCGAACTGGCCGTTCGCGTCTTCGTGGTCGTTTTGATAGGCTCCCCAACCGAGCGCGAGCATGGCGTCACAAATCTCGGCAATCACATCAAAGCGGCGCATCAAGGCCTGCTGGTCATAGCAAGGTTTGCTCTGATGGTCGCGCGGGTCTGAAATCTGCTCCCCACTCGCCGACAGCAAAAAGTACTCGCACTCAACCCCTGTCTTGACGCTGTAGCCCCGTTCCCTGGCCTGGTTGAGCACGCGCTTCAATACCAGTCGGGGTGTTTGGGCAATCGCCTTGCCGCCCGCCAGGTAGAGGTCCGCCGGCATCCAGGCCACCTCGGGCTGCCAGGGTAACTGGAACAGACTGGCAGGGTCGGGCATAGCGAACATATCCGGATCGGCGGGGGTCATGTCCATCCAGGCGGCAAAACCCGCGAACCCGGCTCCACTCCTCGTCATAGCGTCGATTGCCTGGGCTGGGACCAGCTTGGCGCGCTGCGTTCCGAAGAGGTCGGTAAATGAGATCAAGAAGTAGCGAATCCCTTGTTGGCGGGCAGTATCAGATAGCTCTGTCATGGTGACCTTTAGAATCAGGTTTTGTGCTCAACCAAGCCACTCCCGAACCGCTGTGCGGATGAAAGCTTCGTCCTCGGGATTCTGGTGGGGGTTACCGGCGCGATGACCCCAGATGGATGGGATTGGGCGGTACGCGGCCCTGGGGATCAGCGCCGCCTCGGCGGCACAGTCCTCGACCGTAAAATACAGATCGGTTGTGGCGGGCATCACGAGTGTTCGAGCCTGAATTGCCGCGAGGGCACGCCTGTAATCGCCCTGGTAAAGTGGATTGTCGCTTACGTCGCAGCGCAGCCAGGTGTCGATCATCGCAAGCAGGTTGTGTGGGTCGCGTTTTCGGTAGCTCGCTTCCCAGCCGCGCAGCAAATAGTCTTCGAGCGAGTCGTAGCCGAGTCGGTAATAGATCCCTTCGCGGTAAAAGGCCTGAGAGGCGGCCCAACTGGCATAGATGCATGCGAAGGCGCGCAAGCCTCGCTCCGGAACGCCGTCAAAGCTGCTGCCCGTCCAGGCGGGATCAGCTGTCAAAGCGGCCCGCAGACTTTCCAGAAAAATCCGGTTGTGGTCGGTCGTGCGGGCCGTACCGCAAAGGGCCACGATCCGCTCGACACGCTCAGGGTACAACACGCCCCAGTGATAAGCCTGTTGGGCACCCATCGACCAGCCGTAGACGAGGGCCAGGTGCTCGATCCCCAATTCGCAGAGCAGCTGCTCCTGGGCACGGACGTTGTCAAGATGGCTGAACCAGAACCCTTCTGCCAGGCTGCACTTATCACAGTTTCCTGGAGAACTGGACAGTCCATTTCCGAACATGTTGGGCACGACCACAAACCAGCGGGTCGGATCGAGAATACCGTCCGGGCGAATCAGCCAGTCGATGTCGGTGTGCTGTGCCCCGTAAGACGTTGGGTAAAGGACGACGTTGTCACGCCCATGCGCTAACTCGCCGTAGGTCTGGTAAACCAGTCGCGCCCGGGGTAAAACCACTCCGCACTGAAGGGCGAAGTTCTCCAGCGTCAGGCAGCCGGTCCGGGTCATGCCGCCCATCACTTAAGCTGGGCAACAATGTCGCGGTTGACTTTCAGGTAGCCAGAATCGACATGGGCGATGTGGGAGCGCAGCTTTTGGTGAGCAGCAGGCAGGGCGTGAAACGGGATCGAGGCCTGGAAGTGATGCTCGGTATGAAAGGGCATATTCCACATCAGAAAACGCACAGGCCAGTTTGTCAGGGTTGTACGGGTGTTGGTGAGCGGGTTGTCGTCCCTGGTGCAGCCGGTATGCTCGGCGAGCAAGATCAAGCGCAGGAGCGGCTGACCGACGGCCAGCGGCAGCAGCCAGTAGATCAAAAACCAGGGCTGGGCGGCAACAAGCGAGAGAGTGATTCCCCCGCCATAAACCAGCAGTTGTAGCCGCGTCGAGCGAATCACCTCGGCCCGGGCCGTCTCGGGAATGAAAGGACAATCGTCGAGCTGACCGAGTGCAACTCGAAAATGCCCGCGCAACTTACCTATCCACCAGGGCAAGGCACTGATTTCGAGCCCGTACTCCCACAAATTTCCCGGCTTCGGATCGCTCAGTTCAGGGTCTTTGCCCGGAATCTGCGTGTAGCGGTGATGCCATTTGTGATAGCGGCGGTAAAACGTGCTGTTGTAGAACGACAGCAACCCGGCGACCCAGGCCACGGCATCGTTCAGGCGGTTGTTCGCAAACGCCGTGCGGTGGACGCACTCGTGCACCACGGCAAACATCGAGGCAAGACTGAAGCCGTAGATTACCAGGGCGGGCAACGCCAGACCATAGAAGTTTGTCGCCCACACATAGCCGCTCGCGGTCATCACACCCAGGTGTCCCGCAAGTTGCACGAGCCCCCTGCGGTTGGAACGCACGCTCAAAGCGCTCAGCTCCTGGATTGAGAGTATCCGAGCGGGCCTGCCGCTCGCGGGATCAACCCAATCGCGGTCCGGCAACTGGTCAGTATCACTGACAGACGTATCCCTAATGGACATTGCAGCCTCAAACTGTAACCAGAACCAAGTATGCCCGGTCTCTATTGATCCCGGTATAAATCGCCGTTCTGCGAATTGTTGTAGCAAAGACTACTATTTGTGAGTGTAGAAAGAGAGGCCCGATGGTTGTAAGCCCCAATACTGAGGCCTTTTCAGGTGTATCTGGCTTTGTGCTTCAATGGGCGACGAAAGCGGCTATTGCTGCTCAAGACCTGCAACCGGGAGAAAAGCGTGCTCGCACCTGGATACACCGACATTCCTGAGGGGCACATCGCCTCGGTGACTACCTACCTGCACATGCGCGAGCAGCCATCGGCAAAGCCAGTCCAAGCCCCAGCGGGTCTGTCGGTCCGGCATTTTCCCATGCCGGACCTCGCCTGGTACCGGAAGTTGTTTTGGGCGGTGGGCGGTAACTGGTTGTGGTTCAGCCGGTTGCGCATGGATGACGGGCAACTCGCGGCCATTTTGCATGATGAGCGGGTAGATGTCTTGGCGCTCATACAAGGAAAGCAGGCAAAGGGCCTATTAGAACTGGACCGTCGCAGATTCCCGGATATCGAACTGGCATTCTTTGGCCTTACCGAGGATTTGTTCGGCAGAGGGGCAGGCCGCTATCTCATGGGTGTCGCCATCGAGAAAGCCTGGTCCTTTCAACCGGAGCGGTTTCACGTTCACACCTGCACCAACGATCATCCCAAAGCTCTAAACTTTTACATCAAGTCGGGCTTCAGTCCTTACAGGCAGGCAGTCGAGGTGGCACCGGACCCTCGGCTGACAGGTGAACTACCCTGTACCGCCGCACCACATGTGCCGTTGCTTGGCTGAATGAGGAAAACTGCCGCCACCCTGGTAGCGGTGGCTTGAGGGTATGTAGTCTGTAGATCATGCCTCAGGTCTCGCCGACGATAAGGCCAGGTGGGCTTGGTGGTTAAGTTGGTACGGGACGAGTACTGGGTGTTCTCGTCGTTATAACAAAACGGTTCATGAGCGAACATTTCTGAAATCCCCTCAGGGCAAGGGTTTCAAGCTTTACAATGTA
>JACMIX010000409.1 GCA_014380935.1 Gloeobacterales cyanobacterium ES-bin-141
AAGGTACTGAAAACAGCATCGAACTGCGCATCAGCAAAGGGTAATGCCTCGGCGTTGCCCTGTACAAAACTGAGCCGGGCAGGATGATTCCGTTTACGGGCTTGCAACACCATACGCTCGGACAGATCCAGTCCAACACCGCGCAAATCGCTGAAGCGTTTCGCCAGCCCCCTCAACAAGAACCCCGTGCCACAGCCGAGATCAAGGACCTGAGAAGCTTGTAGAGGATGTACCTGTGCTAGCAGACGCGCGTGGCCCCAACGATAGAGCCAGGCGGTGTAAAAGGCATCGTAACTTGCAGCCCAACGATCAAAGTAATCCTCTTTTGCCTTCTGCCAGTCCTGCATCTCGTACTACTTTCCGGGGCCTCTCAAGAGCCCCCGGCGTGGTGCTGCTCAAGAATAGCTCTAGCCTCCGGTAGGAATGTTGTCCGCTATCGGGCAACCGCAGTTTGATCGTGCCAGCGACCCCTGACGCGGTGAATGTGCTAGAGAGGCAGTATCTCGTTGCCTTTTGAGTTGGAGGTCCGCACAGCCGAGTCGGACTACCCGCTGAGTGCAGTACAGTCGATATACCGATTCGCCTTCATCCGCCTCACAATCGAGGCAAGGTCCTCTTGAAGCCCCCGGTGATGAACGTTATTCTCTGCCACACGACTGCTGACTTCGATACTCTCGGTGCCGCAGTAGGTCTTGCCCTGCTCAATCCGGGCGCAAGAATCGTACTGACCGGCGGAGCCCATCCCGGAGTGCAGCAATTTCTGGCCTTCCACCGCGATGAATTTCCGCTCATCGAGGCGCGCTCCGTGGATGTGGAGAGCCTGCAACGGGTCATGCTCGTCGATGCCCAACAACCCGAACGCTTCGGGCGCTGTGCCGGGTGGCTCGAGAAGCCGGGACTCAGCATCGAACTCTACGACCACCATCCTCCCCAGGCAAACGCAGTTCCGGCCCAGTTCGTCCAGATTGAGCCGGTCGGTTCGACCTCGACGCTGATTACCGAAAAATTACAAGCAGCTGGAATTATTCCCTCTGTTTTCGAGGCAACCGTTCTGGCGCTCGGTGTCCATGTCGATACGGGTTCGCTCACCTACGCCGCGAGCACGGCCCGGGATGCTCGGGTACTTGCCTGGTTGATGGAGCAGGGCATCAAGCTCCAGGTACTTTCGGAGTTCATTCAACCGGGACTCAGCCAACCTCTTCAGCAACTGCTCATCACCAGCCTCGAACTGCTCGAGACCGCCGAATGCCGTGGCCAGACCATCGGCACGGTCGCCCTCGATTTAGAGCATTACGTCGAGGGCCTCTCCACTGTCGCTACCTATTTGCTCGAATTGCAGAGACTCGATGTCATGCTTTTCGCCGCCCGCTACGAGAACAAAACCCAGGTTATCGGACGTGCCCGCGCCCGTGAAGCCAACTTGCATACGCTGCTTGAGCCCTACGGTGGTGGTGGACATCCCCAGGCAGCAGCGGCAACGATTAAAGACTATGAACCACACCAACTCCTGACCCGGCTGCGTACTGACCTGTGTGCCCAGTTGCCTGTAGCGCCTGTAGCCCGCGAACTGATGTCCACTCCTGTCCGCACCATACGACCCGAGTGCACCATCGACGCAGCCAGACGCATCCTGCTACGCTACGGCCACTCGGGGCTCACCGTCGTCGATAGCACTGGTGAATTGCTGGGCATCATCTCTGGACGCGACCTGGACATTGCCCTGCACCACGGCTTCGGGCATGCACCGGTCAAAGGCTACATGACCCGTCAGGTACGCACCATTACGCCCGAGACGTCTCTGTCCGAGATCCAGGACCTGATGGTGACCTACGATATCGGTCGGTTGCCAGTACTCGACCGCGGGACCCTGGTGGGTATCGTCACCCGTACCGACGTCTTACGCCAGATCCACCAGACCACTACTGGCCCCGATGTCCCGGTGTTGACCCGCGAACCGGTACGTACCCACCTGCAAGAGCACCTCAGTCCTCACTTGCTCAAGGTCTTACAGACTGCCGCCGACCTGGCCGAGGTAAACGGTCTGACTGTATACCTTGTCGGGGGTGCTGTGCGCGATGTTCTACTCGGGCGTGTCACCACGGACATCGATCTGGTCGTCGAAGGCCATTTTCCAGGACCGGACGGTGCCGGAGTCGAACTAGCCCGGGCTCTGCAGGCCCGCTATCCCGAGACCCGCCTCGATATTCACGGCAAGTACAAAACCGCCTCTTTGCTGTGGCCGGACCACACTTATATCGACCTCGCCACGGCCCGCACCGAGTTTTATCTATTTCCGGGAGCGAGTCCCGAGGTCGAACCCTCGTCAATCCGCCAGGACCTCTACAGGCGTGACTTCACCATCAATGCCATGGCCGTCCGCCTGAACGGGCGCTGGGCCTGGCAGTTGCTCGATTTCTTCGGCGGGCTGGTGGACCTTCGGGCCGGGCTAGTGCGCGTGCTTCACCCAAATAGTTTTATCGAGGACCCGACGCGCATTTATCGGGCGGTCCGCTTTGCCGTCCGACTGGGCTTCACTATCGAGCCCCACACTGAGGCCTCAATTGCCAATGCAGTGGCAAATGGCCTGCATGACGCGGTGGGCGGAGACCGCCTCAAGACCGAACTGCACTACATTCTGGAAGCGCCTTACTGGCTTACGGCTTTGCGGACACTGGCCTATCTCGATGCGCTACGCTGCATTCACCCGGATCTCCAACTGACACCCTCCCTGGTGCGCCGGTTGCGCTGGCTGAGTTTGGCCTGCCGACGGCATACCTCACTGCTGCCCACCTGGCAGTTGCGCCTTGAGGCGATGCTGCTATCCCTGCAAGCGGACGCCTGTACGACAGCTGAGAAACTGCGCCTTGAAGGCCAATCCCTGGTCAGGTTGCAGTCGCTTCCCGGAAGGCAACGGGACCTGCAGGAGCTGCTCGCGGCAAAGCCTTCCGTCCTCGACCTCTATGAGCATTTACAGGGCCTCAAGCCCGAGGATCTGCTGTTACTCGGAAGTCTCGCAAGCCGGCGCGAACGCCGTCAGGTCTACGATTATCTGGTGCTTGAGCGGGCAGAACCCCTGATCAGCGGCCACGACCTCAAGGAGCTTGGCCTTGCTCCCGGTCCTCGCTATCGGGAGATCCTGACAGCAGTCCGACGCGAGCAACTGACCGGGGCACTGTCCACGGCTGACGAAGCCAGAACCTGGGTCCGTACCCATTGTTTTCTACCCGAGCAGCCCTCATGAACCTTGAAGACCGGACCTTTTGCCTCACGCGACCGGACCTTTCACTGGCTGCGTTTGTCGCCCCTGATGCCGTTGTCATTGGCGATGTCAGAATCTCAGCCGGTGTGAGTATCTGGTTCGGAGCGGTCGTGAGGGGAGATGTCGAGCGCATCGAGGTAGGCGAGGACACCAATATTCAGGACGGAGCCATCTTGCACGGCGACCCGGACTGCCCGGTAATCCTTCAAGAGCGAGTCACCGTTGGTCATCGGGCCGTCATTCATGGTGCCACAGTCGAGGCTCGGGTCCTGATCGGCATTGGAGCCATCATCCTCAACGGTGCGATTATCGGAACCGAAAGCATTATCGCTGCCGGTGCTGTCGTCACTCGCTCCATTCCGCCGCGCTCCCTGGCGGCAGGTATCCCGGCGCGGGTGCTGCGCCAGGTAAGCGAAGCTGAAATCTGCGAGCGTACTGTCCATGCTCTGAGCTATCGAAAATTAGCCGAGAGTTACCGCGGTGTCCAGTTCCGTAGGTGATCCCCGTCCGAGTACTCTACGAATACTGAAAATCCTGCAAATGCTCTTCCTAAAAGTGGATTTGTTCGCTGGCTTACAGTGGTTGCCTGGCGAGTAAGCCACACTGGATTTGGGAGCACTAAAGTTGGGACTTATCCGAATGTTGATCTTACACAAAGCTTTCGTCGAGTACTGTCCAGTTCGCCGGTCTGAGAAGACAAGGATCGAGCTGGGGATCAAGTTTAAGGCTAAATTGTTCTACCCTTGTGCGCGCTTCGACGAGGTAGATTTCCATGACGCAGCCGTATTCCACCGCAGCTACCGTGAGGAGTCGCTTGTCGTATCAGAAGGCGGGCAGTATGCGGTTTACTGCTACCTGCCTGCCCTGGAGCGCGCCGAGCCCGTCAAACACCTGGGCCTGAATACACTCGCAGCGGTCTAGAGTCCTCAAACCCGGACAAGAAAGGCAACCCGGCGGACTGCCTCGGCGACCTGTTCGATTTGCTCGTCGCTCAACTCTGGAAACATCGGCAACGAGAAGACCTCTCGGGCTGCCTGCTCGGACACGGGTAGCTCCCCGGCACGATAACCCAGGCTCAGGTAAGCTTTCTGGAGATGGAGCGCGATTGGGTAGTAGATTGCGACGCCAATCCCCTGTTCGCGCAGACCCTTTATAAAGCTCTCTCGATGTGGTGAGCGCAGGGTGTATTGGTGGAAGCTGTGGGTCGAGTAGCCTGCCCTGCCGGGCGTAACAAGCGGCAGTCCGGCAAGCAACGCGTCGTAGCGGTCTGCTATCTGGG
>JACMIX010000410.1 GCA_014380935.1 Gloeobacterales cyanobacterium ES-bin-141
AAACTTAAAAATGTCTCGAGCATGTCTTTGAGGGTGAGCAGACGCGGCTCACCCTCGACGAGGGCGAGCATATTGCAGCTGAAATTGGTCTGTAGGGGCGTGAGCTTGTAAAGGTTGTTGAGCACCACCCGGGGAAAGGAATCGCGCTTGAGCTCGATGACGACCCGCAACCCATCCCGGTCCGACTCATCGCGGATATCGGAGATGCCCTCGATGCGCTTGTCGTTGACCAGTTCGGCAATTTTTTCGACCAGGGCTGCTTTGCACACCTGGTAGGGCAATTCTGTGATCACGATTGCTTCGCGGTCAGGCCGTCCTCGATGCTCGATGGTCTCGATCGAGGCAACCCCCCGCATGGTGACCGAGCCGCGCCCAGTGGTGTAAGCCTCACGTATCCCACTGCTGCCAAGAATAAGCGCCCCAGTTGGAAAGTCCGGTCCTGGGATGTATTGCATCAGTTCGATTGAGCTCAGATCTGGGTTTGCGATCAGGGCGATGAGCCCATCGATCAATTCGCTCAGGTGATGAGGTGGAATGTTGGTCGCCATACCAACGGCAATACCCGACGAGCCATTCAGCAAAAGTTGCGGGATGCGGGCCGGTAGAACCGTTGGCTCTTGCTGCGAACCGTCGAAGTTATCGCCAAATTCGACCGTCTCCGCTTCGAGGTCCACGAGCAGTGTCTCGTACGAGAGCGGTGTGAGACGACACTCGGTATAGCGCATTGCCGCTGCCGGATCGTTGTCTACTGATCCGAAGTTGCCATGGCCGGCAATCAGGGGACTGCGCGTCGAGAAGTCCTGCGCAAGACGCACCAACGCGTCGTAAACGGCTGTATCCCCGTGGGGGTGGTATTTGCCCAACACATCACCAACCACACGAGCACATTTACGATAGGGCCGATCCGGATTAAGACCCAGTTCGTGCATGGCATACAGAATGCGGCGGTGAACAGGCTTGAGCCCATCGCGGGCGTCCGGCAACGCCCGCCCCACGATGACACTCATCGCGTACTCAAGGTAGGACCGCTGCATTTCACTATGCAGATTTGTTGGAACGACTACCATAAACCCCTGACTCCCAAATGAAAAAGCCGCTAACTGTATCTACAAGTAGCTAGCTGGAAAACGGCAAAGCCGAACTGAAAAATGTTGTCTGCATTACAATATCTTAGCATAATAAAACCGGCGCTCCGGGTGGAGGGACCCGTCTGCACCGGCCTTTTGGGCACTTCAAAATTCAGGGTTTCAGGGCGAGGCTGACGTATACACCCGTCTGACCGGACACATCAACCAGGGTCACCCCCTGCAGTCCGGCAGAGAGGTTTTCCTGAATTTGTTCGCTGATCGGGCTCATGACCACTTTCTGGTCAGTCAACTCACGCTGCACATGCTCACGGAGCTCTACTTCGTCGAGCTTGAGAACCTCGGCGATGACACGCAAAGAGATAAATGGGTAGCCGAAGCTCTCTTTGTGCTCAGCCGAGACTTCTTTGAGGCGCTTTTGGAACTCGCGGTGATTCACAGAGTTGGAATACCCAATGAGACGTGTTTGCCATTGCCGCGAATTGAGCGGATGAGCTCATCGGCAACGCTTAAAGATTGCTCAGCAGTCCAGACGATACTGTCGAGAATCGTGGTTCCGGAGCGCACAATGCACCCGTCGCCGATGCAACTGTACCCCAGCACGACCGCTCCTCGCTCGATGTGACAGTTATCACCAATCAGCGAGTGGCTCGACACGATAGCGCCCGGTTCGACAACCGTGCCGCTACCGATCCGCTTTTTGAGTGCTGGGTGGGTAAGTAGGTCCCAGTGCGTGTAGAGGTACTGCCCGAGGGTTCCGACATCCGACCAGTAGGCGCTCGTCTTCATTGCGTAAACCGGCGCACCTTTTGTGACCAGAGTCGGGAACAGGTCGTTGCCGAAGTCATAAAACTGGTCAGGCGGGATCCAGTCGAACACAGCCGGGTCGAAAATATAGACGCCCGTGTTTGCAAGGCGAGATTTTTCGGTGCCAGCCGCAGGTTTTTCCTGAAACGAGAGAATCTTGCCGCCGGGCTCGGTCACGACGACTCCAAAACGGCTCGGATCACCTACTTCTTTAACGGCCATCGTGGCAATGGCTCCACTGCGCTGATGGAAGCTTAATAGCGCGCTGAGATCCATATCGGTAATGACATCCCCGGAGATGACCAGGAAGGTCCCATCGGCCAGAAACTTTGCCTGACGCCGCACTCCACCGGCAGTGCCCATGAGCTGGTCTTCCCACGAGTACTGCAGCTTAACGCCAAAATCGCTGCCATCACCAAAGCGGCCGGTAATCTTTTCTCCTCTGTAATGCAGGTTGGCAATCACCTCTTCAAAGCCATGGCTGCGACAAAGGTCAAGGACATGGGCCATGACTGGCTGGTTCATCACCGGTACCAGAGGCTTGGGGACATCATCTGTAAACGGACGAAGACGAGTGCCTTTACCGGCTGCCAGCACGAATGCTTTCATGGACTTTCCTCGAAGTAGGGTGTGTGCTCTGGGAAGTGGAGAGGGATTCGGAACCGGAGTTCCTTAATGGTAGATTATCTAGATTTGTTAACAAATTAGATGTATCACGACGAACACTCCCACGTAACACGCCTAAAGGTGTAGAAGCTCTAGACAAACAATGAGAACACTTCGTTAGAGAACAGCAGACCCTGTGGTGCAGTGAGCGCGACGGTTTGAGCCCGAAAGCTCACCCAGCCGCGCTCAATCGAGGGTTGAAGTTTGGCGAGTACGCTGTCTGCAGCTTGTGCTCCGAACCGGTCGGCAATTTGTGTAAGGCAGACTCCTTCTAGAAGCCGTAGGCCCAGGATCAATGTGTCGGTAAGTTCCTCCTCGGTACTTACGGGCTCCGAGGTTGGGAAGTTTCCTTTGTCTACCAATTCGAAGTAGTCGAACAGGCGTTTCGGACGCGCAATACGCTGCTTGTGCACGTAGCCCGTCGCCCCGAGGCCCAGACCATAGTAAGGTTGGTTGTGCCAATAGACATGGTTGTGAACAGACTGACAGCCAGGGCGGGCGAAGTTGGCAATCTCGTAGTGCTCGTAACCGTGGGTAGTCAGGGTTTCGATAAGCTGCAAATACATCTGGACGGTTTCGTCGTCATCGGGTAGTGGATGTCTGCCGCTACGGTACTGCTTGTTGAAGGGCGTCTCATCCTCAAGAATCAGGTCATATGCCGATACGTGAGTGGGGGAGAGCCGAATAAGCTCCGTAAGTGAGAACTCCCAATCCTTTAGGTTCTGCTCCGGCAAGCCAAAGATTAAGTCGAGGTTCCAGTTTGCGACTCCTGCACGCTCAAAGTCATCGATCGATTCGTAGACTGCTCTGAGGTCGTGGGAGCGGCCACATAGGGCGAGTAGCCGATCTTGAAAAGCCTGGACTCCCAGACTGATTCGGTTGATCCCCAGGCTTTGCCAGGTGCGCACCTGTTCGAAGCTGAATGTACCGGGATTGGCCTCCAGGGTAATTTCGATGTTCTCAGCAAATCTGAAATGTTCTTGAAGGGCTTTGATGATTTGCTCTAGTTGTAGTCCTTTGAGCAGCGAAGGCGTCCCGCCGCCAAAGTACACGGTCGTTAGACCCTGGTAGGTGCTTGGGGTCAAGTAGACCTCCCGCACAAGGTACTGGACGTATTTTTCGATGAGTTCCTCAGTGCCTAGATTCACGGCAAAATCGCAGTAGCGGCACCGTGTTCGGCAAAAAGGAATGTGTAGATAAGCGGCACTTGGTAAAGGATTGTCGCCCGCTGTTTGTGAAACTTCACGTGACGTCAGGCTTCTGGGCGGAGGACTCGGTGAGGCTATAATTTGCTTGTATACCTCGTCCTGCTTATTCATTCTTATTTTTGAGCGGAATGCTTCCGTATGTTAGATGTCTTCATTGTTGTCCTTTTCATCCTAGCAGGGGCGGGGATCGGGTTTAACAGCGGGACCCTGCTATCGGATGGGGCGCTGGTAAATGATGGGGTGCGCTGGGTAACGCTGGGATTTGGAGTCGTGTTCGGGGCAGCGTTGGGTGCGGTTGTCCGCTCGGCTTACCGTCGTCTTGAATTACGCATCCGCAAGATGCCGACTGACTCGCTGCTGGCGCAGGCAATTGGTCTGGTGGGTGGACTACTGCTGGCCAACTTTCTGTTAGGTCCAATTTTCCTGTTTCCATTCCCCGAGGAACTATCTTTCATCAAGTTTCTGACCTCGATTCTTGCCAGTCTGCTGTTTGGCTATCTGGGCATGACCCTGGCGGATACTCACGGTCGTACCCTGTTGCGGCGCCTCAATCTGGTCTCGCTGCGCGAAGGAACCGAATCGAGCCAATTCGAGCGGGCTGCGTTGCCAAAGGTCATCGATACAAGTTGCATTATCGACGGACGACTGGAAGAGTTGATTGCCACTGGCTTTGCCGAGGGTTACATGCTCGTGCCGAGTTTTGTGCTGGATGAGTTGCAACTCCTTGCTGACAGTTCCGATGGGGAGAAGCGGTCCCGAGGCCGTCGTGGCCTCGATATTCTTAATCGCCTTCAGGCAACCTACAGCGAACAACTCGTCATCCATGAGCTGGACTACCCCAAGCTCACCACAGTAGATGCCAAGCTCATCCGGCTAGCCCAGGATATCGAGGGTGCCTTGCTTACCAACGATTTCAACCTCAACAAAGTCGCAAGCCTGCAGGGGTTGGTCGTCCTCAACATCAACGAACTGGCCAACGCTCTCAAACCCAGACTCCTGCCCGGAGATGCCCTCCAGGTCAAGGTCCTGCGCGAGGGCAAGGAGCCGCATCAGGGGGTGGGCTATCTTGAGGACGGCACGATGGTCGTCATTGAGGAGGGACGCGACCACATCGGCGAGCAGACAGGTGTGACCGTTACCAGTGCCTTGCAGACCTCAGCGGGCCGGATGATCTTTGCCCGTCTCCAAACTCGTCCGGTTCCCCCCAAGGTCTAGCCGGCCCGGCATTTACGCATCCGCGGCACGCTCCCTGAGAGTTTGGTAGGGAGCAATTGGGGATTGCCGTTTTAAGAGTCTAACCACGAGAATTGACAGCCATGGACATTATTCCTGCTATTGATATTTTGGGGGGTCGCTGCGTCCGTCTCTACCAGGGGGACTACCAGCAGGCGCAAGCTTTCAGCGAGGACCCGGTAGCGGTTGCCCGCACCTGGGACAAGATGGGGGCTCCCCGTCTACATGTAGTCGATCTGGACGGGGCCAAAACAGGCCAGATTGTCCATCTGGACATTCTGCGCGCCATCGTTGCCGCGGTCTCCTGCCCGGTCCAGTTTGGAGGCGGGCTACGTAGTCTGGAGGCGGTCAGCGCTGCGATCGAGTGCGGAGTAGACCGGGCTATTCTCGGAACGGCTGCGGTCAAAGACCCGGACCTCGTGGAGCGTAGTTGCGCGCGTTTTGGCGGCAGGGTTGCTCTGAGTCTTGATGCCCGCGGCGGTAAAGTCGCCGTGTATGGCTGGCTTGAGACCTCCAGCATTGATGCCACGGTGCTCGCAATGCAGATGGAACGCCTGGGTGTGAGTGCCCTGATCTACACGGACATCCTCAAAGACGGAACCTTAAGCGGACCTAATCTGGTTGAACTTCAGCGCATCACCGAGGTCGTGGATATTCCGGTGATTGCCTCAGGAGGGGTAGGTACCCTCGCGGACGTGCTGAGTCTTCTCGCCCTCGAACCGCGCGGCGTACAGGGGACCATCATCGGCAAGGCTCTCTATACCGGGGATGTGGACCTGACCGAGGCCCTGCGTGCGGCAGGTCCGGCACGCTGGCAAGACCCCCCGCCCCAGGGAACTGCATTCGCGTGAGGCATGGTAATCTGGGTGAGTTTTCTGCCTGCCTCCGATATGACTTTGCGTTCTGCGTCCGTCTTGCTGGTACTTTTGGCCGGTGTGTGTCTACCGGTCAGTGCGCAGCCAATCCGGCTCGCCCAGGCTCCCGAGGGAGCCAAAGCCGCTCCCAGCCCCGAGTTAAAAGCTTACCAGCTCAAAGCCCGCGACAAGTTCATCGAGAACTGGCAGCCGCCGGATATCGACAATGACGCCCGTGTAGAAGTCTACATGCGCATTGACCGCGACGGGCGGGTTAGCCAGAGTGAGGTTAAGACCCTCGACGGTGCCAAGGGTGCAGAGGACGCGGTAAAAGAGGCTATTCGCCGCTCGGTTCCTTTTGCGGAGGTGCCCGAGAGTGTTGCGCCCTACTATGTAGATGTCAGATTCCGCCTCAAGGTAGCAGCCAAGACCCCTCCGACCCCGGCCTGCCTGCCGGTGACCGTCTTTATTGCCCCGGAATTTCCTGAACCCAATCAACAGGCTGTCCGCACGGCTCTGACCAACTGGACGAATCTTCTCCGCGAGGGTGGCCTCAAGAGCGAACCCTTCTCGGTGGTCGATAGCCGTGACAAGGCTTATTTAGCGGTTCTGCCTTCCACGGATGGGAAGCTGTCGCGCAACGACAAGACCAGCTTCGTGGGCCGCTTTGCCGTCAACGAGAGTCTCAGCAATGGCACGATCGAGCTTGGGCTCAAGGCTAGACCAGATGTACCTGCCAGCGCGGACATCACCCCGGAGCAGTTGACCGTCAACACCATGCAGTTGATTGGCAAGATGTTCGGGCTTACCAGCTCTGATGAAGCCTACAACCTCATGTCAACCAGCAAGCTCGAAGGGCGCTTGAAGCCTGAGCAGCTCAAGCAAGTGACGGACACGGCCAAGGCAGCTGATTGCAGCGGTGCCAAACAGGGCTTCCAGGTCAAGGTCCCGGACGAGCCGAAGTAACCCGGACTACCAGCGATGTCTTGGGTGGTAAGGGTCAGCCTCCGCCCATGACTAGTTCTCTGATATCTAAGAGACGGCGGACGTTGTTGTTGATGATGGCAAGCAGGCGCAGCCGGTTGCGCTGAAGCTCGGCCTCGGGCGCAATCACCAGTACATCCTCGAAAAAACGGCTGATTGGTAGTGTCAGCGGTTCGATGGCGGTGAGCAGTCCTGCATAGTCCCGCTTCTGCTCACCTAGGCCGCAGAGTAAGACGAACTGCTCTACTTGCTCGTAAAGAGCTTTCTCAGCTGGTTCCT
>JACMIX010000411.1 GCA_014380935.1 Gloeobacterales cyanobacterium ES-bin-141
CCAGATTGTTGAGGCTGGTGGCCACGTCCGGATGCTCCTTACCCCGTGCCGCTTCCGAGCTGGCGAGGGAGCGCTTGTACAAAGGCTCCGCCTGGTCATAGTGGCCCTGTTTGTTGTACAGCCCCGCCAGGTTGTTGAGGCTGGTGGCCACGTCTGGATGCTCCTTACCCAGTGCCGCTTCCGAGATGGCGAGGGAGCGCTTGTACAAAGGCTCCGCCTGGTCGTAGCGACCCTGGTTGTCGTACAGAAATGCCAGGTTGTTGAGGCTGGCGGCTACGTCTGGATGCTCCTTGCCAAGTACAGACTCTCGAATCGATAAAACTTTCTCGGCTAACGCAACTGCTTCAACATATTTACCTTGTCCGTAAAGTTGCACGACTTGTGCATTCAGCTTTTCCGCTTCTTGAAGAAGGGCTTGATGCTCGACTGCACTCCGGGAAGAGCCATCGGATGTTGCAGATTGAGCTGAGGCAGGGTGGGAAAACGGACTGCTGCCTGCGATATAAAGCGGTACGAGCAAAAGCAAGCCTGCGGCACAACTGCTTTTACAGATGGCACGCGATGCTTTGTCGCGCGCTCTAAATGCTGCATGAACCAGATTGTGCACTGTTGAATTATCCATAAGCTCTCTCCAGATTCTGAACATGTCTACTCTGAGTGCGCAGTTGTGAATTACCAGTCGGGCTACTGAGGTTATTTGGCAAGGCTTTCTACTCTGAACAGTCGCGGCTCTACTCTCAGGTAACCTGCATTCACTTTCAGTTCGACCTGGCCGCTGCTGAAAGCTTCGAACGAATCGAGGTCCAGACCTGCGCGGGTGGAGTCGGTACCTGCTCCTCCTCGCTCGTTCGCTTCTTCGAGGAGCAACCGGGCCACGGCGAAGGGGCTGGAAGCGCTTAACCCTTCTTTGCCGGGTGCTCGGCGCAGATTCTGTTTGAGGGCGTCGAGGGCCTGTTGCTGGGAGGCGGCGCTCAGCACCAGCAGCACTTCCCCTACTCCGGTGTCTCCCCTGGCCCGGCCCGAGACAAATTCGGTTGCACCGGCGGGCAAGGGAATTTCCTTGAGGGTGGTCAGTTCGCCCTTGCTGCTGACGACGAGGGCGTTGAGATACAGCGGCGACTGCGAACGGTTGCGGACCCACCAGACGGATACTTCGCCGGGCTTGAGCGCCGCGCCCGCAGCCAGTAGCCGCCCGCGACCGGCTTCGATGTCCTCTACTTTGCTGCCCACCACGTACACCTCCTGCTCAATCGTGTAGACCTGCTCGACCCCCAGGCCGCGCTCACTCGCGTCGAGCAGCACCTGGCGGGCCGTCAGGTTTCGGAACTTCGGCAGCAACCGCTCGATCACCACGGAAAGGCCAGCAGCACCTTGCAGTTCCGGTGTCTCGATCAGGGTTCCGTCCTTCCAGGAGAGTTGGAACCCGCCTTCCCCTCGTTCGAGGTACAGTTGCGCCTCCTCGCCGCGCGGCACCCAACGCAGCCACGAGCGCTCACTGGTGATGGCCGTTGCCTCGGTAGCCAGTTCGGGGGGCGAGACGGCGATACTCAGTACCGGACGGGTGCGGCGAAAGTAGGCCGCCTCCTCCAGAGCGCTCCCGGCACTCGCTGCACCGCTCAGTACCTTTGCCCGGCCCTTGAGGGGGAAGTGCTTGTCGATGCTCACCAGTTCCAGTTCGCCCACCTTGCCGCCTCGGCCATCGAGGGCGTAGAAGCGCTCTCCCAGTTCTGCGCGCACCCCGAGCCCCCCGAGCCAGACCGGCACCAGATCGGCGGAACGGTCGGCGGTGACCACGGCCGAAGCGGCGGGTCCCGCGTCCCCGACGAAGAAGAAGGGCCGCTTGCCCAGGCCGGGCCGACTCGGCTCGAAGCTCGGGATCTGGGACTTGTTTTCGAGGGAGACCGCGTTGGTGGTCAGTTCTGCCACCTCCTCGTAGCTCGCTCCCGGCCGCGCCCGCCACAGACTGCGGGTCAGGTGGTATGTGAATGTCCCGAATCGGGTGGTGCCGAACTGACCGTCGATTGCTCCCTGAAACGCCTGTGCCCCGGCCAGAAAAACTCCCCTGGGACCGCGATCAAATCGGTTGACGGTGCCGTCGGTCCGGGTAGGCAGGCCGTGCCTCGGGATCTTGAGATGGGTGAGAGTAATCTGACGGTTGAACTGCGTCTCCTCAGGAGCAGGGTCGCGGTCGGCACCGCCGGGCAGGGCACGGACGCGCCGGTCGTTGCCCCGCGTGCCCGAACCGGAGTGGCAACTGTCGAAAATAACAGTGACATTCTCGGTCTTGAGGGCCTGCAGCAGCAGACCTACTGTGTCGTCGGTGATGTCGCGGGTAGCACGGCCGGTGCCGCCAGTGCCGATGGCGGGGCTGTCTACCGGCACAATCGTCTCATCGAAGCGGTCTTCGGTCTCGTCGCCGTCGAGATCTCTGACCTGACCGCCGTGGCCGCTGAAGTGGAAGACGACAACGTCTCCCGGCCGGGCCTGACTGATAAGGTGTCTCTCGAACTCGGCCAGGATGTTCTTGCGGGTCGCCTGGGCGTCGGTGAGTATTCGGATGTCTTGCAGCTTGAAGCCATACTTGTAGACCAGCAGTTCGCGCATCAGGGCAGTGTCGTTGACGGCGCCGCCCAGTCGCCGGATCTGGGGGCTCCAGTATTGGTCGATGCCTACCAGCAGCGCCAAGCGGCGAGGAGAGGAGGCCGCCCCGAGCGGCACCTGAACGGATAGGAGCACAAGGGAGGCGAGGAATAGAACGGGCCAGTGCGGCCAAGAAACGATGAATGCCATGGTGAACCCTGGGGAGGCTTGCAGAAGTGGATGTGTCCACAGCCCACGTAAGTGAATACATGCTTTCACTTCGCAATCCGGAACGATTTAAAGATGCGCCCAGTCTACTGACGTCCCGCCCAGGTGCATCCAAATCAAGGCACGCTAGAACCTTTTCTCCGGATTTCTGGTCCCACCTGTGGAAGCTTTCTTGGGGAGGATTCTGCCTGAGCAGTCTCCCCGGCTTTGTCGCAAAAACGGTGTGCTTGGATGGGAAGGTTGATCGCGTTCTCATCTGATGAGCCAATCCAAACCCTTCAAGTGGAAGCATTTCCGGCCCGAGGTCATCCTCCTCTCCGTGCGTTGGTACTTACGCTAC
>JACMIX010000412.1 GCA_014380935.1 Gloeobacterales cyanobacterium ES-bin-141
AATCTGGCCGTCGTCGGCATAACCGGCCTGGCCCGATATGAAGATTAAGTCTCCAACCCGAATACCCTGGGAGAGGAGAAAAGGTTTGTAAGGGTCAGGCTCCGTCGCGATCCGCTCGAGGGTCATGTCAAATGTCTCCAGAGTGGTTTTCATTGACGCCAACGGGAAGATTGCTTAATGACTCAGACATCGAACTTGCTTTTAGTTAGTTTTTCCAAGTCGCTTACTCGACAGTGCTGCTATCTTTCAGATCAAGGGTACATTCTCAACGGATGCAACTCTCAGCAGAATCTATCATGCTAATCAAATCCTTGCAACGCAATCGGATTAACTGATTTCTTAAATTGGGCAACTCGTTCATCCGTCGTCTTCGACTTGAGTATAGTTGTAGTCTTAGAGTATTCTGTTGCGAAAGATCTGCGAAGAACCGTTGGTGAAGTTATTTGCGTGGCTCTTTTGACTATGCATAGCACTTCTGTGAATTATTTGCACAGAACCCTTCTGCACGTCTTTAGCCATGTCTCGAGCACAAAAGCACGGACCACTTCAATGTGGCATACCTTCGACTGGTCAAGAATTTGAAGTTGTAAAAAAGGATGAAATTATGAACCTCAAAACTGCGATTGCTCTATTGGTTCTGGCGTTTGCGTCCGCTGCGCCCGAGGCAGCGATGGCCACCGACCCGGCTCCCAACACTAAGGATGGAGTCGCCCATACTAAGGGTCGCAAGCCGGCGGTAACGCCAGGTCCCCTGGGTTCTATCGGCACTGGCGCGAAGTCAAAGGCCAAATCAGGTTCTGGTGTCTCCACCGGCAACCCGCGTTCTAATCCTGCCAACGATCAAAACGGACCGCGAGCGAGCGAGGGGCGCACAGACGCCACCTCCAGTCAAGCCACGCCCACTGCAGAGCGAACCCCCCCGCGCTGAATTGTCGGTGGACCGCTGGCGGCAATGACGTTCGGGCACTCCGTCGGCCGGTCTTCTCGCTTTGGTCACTGCTCTTGAATAATGATTGCCCGTGCCTGTTGCAGCAGGGTCGGCTCAACGCGCACCTCGCCCGAGTAAGGGTACTGAAGAATAATGATGACGTAGATAAGCATACTGAATATCAAGGTAAGTATCGCAATTAAGGCTGGATAGTTGTCTGCATTATCCGGTGGGAAGAACACCAGCCCAGCCATCGAAAGGGTCGAGATGAACAGAATCACCAGCCACATGATCTGAGGCAATGTACCAGCAGCAGGCGCGAGCCGCCGGTTGCGCAACTCAACCAGTTTGTCCAGGATCGGTATGATGTTCCCGTACATTTCGACCTGTCTCGGCGTCGTCGCCTCGATGTCTGCAAGGATGCCGTAAAGCTTTAAGACCACGGGCCGGGTAAATGGTTGCGTTTGTCCCTCTATCATCGCAGGCCACTCTTTGGCGACGGTGATGTCAATGTATTCGATCAGGACATCGTGTACACTCTGGCGGTTTACGAATGGAAACTGTTCGATAAGGCGGCTAATTACGATCAGTTTCTGAGCTTCATCAACGAGATCGAGTTGGGCATTTTTCGTGTCCTCCCAACAACTAAGCAGGATGAAAACAAGGAGCAAGCCGACAATCGGAATAAAATACCCGATGATGTCCCTGCCGATATCGGTGGTAAATGGATAAATGCCTTTGCTCTGGTTGTGACACACCCAGGTACTCAACCCGTAAAAAGTCAGGGTTGGAATCGCGACAACTGCCGAGAACGGTATCCAGGTGGGTAGGTTGATAAATTTAATCACGAGCAACGTCCATTGAATTTGCCTGCTAAAGATCATCACAACAACACTCCCGCTCGGACCCCGAACGGTATACGGGGCAATACAGTCGAATTCACAATAGAGCCGCGAACGGGTACGGGGCGCCAAGTTGTACCAGTTTCGGAACTGTTTAACACCCTGCGCGGGCCTTCCCGCGCTGTAGCGCAAGCTCAACGCCGGGATAAGGGTCGTTGCTCCGACGACCCTGAAAGCACACCCTCAGAACCCGCATTTAACAGAAACCTGATTTAAATCCTCGGATGGCACTTCGTTGCGCGTTCGCCCTCACCAGGGTAGCCGTGTAGATCCACTAAGAATTAATGTATTTCAAATCATAATTGTAACAAAACCCTCTTAAATGCCTTCAATGGGTTCTCGCCTGGCCTGATTAACTGGTCTCTTAAGTCGGGTAATTCGGGCCACCGACGCTCTCTGCTTACATATAGTCGGACTAAGCCGCAAGTAATGAGTGACCTGGCTGAACCGACCTTCTGCCCTGGGCGACGCGCCGGACACTGGTGCCGTTTGCTCCTCAAGCATATACAGTTTTAAGGAATCAACAATGAAAAATGCTCGACTGGCCATTGCCCTCGCCATTCTGCTCGGCGCGGATGCCCTCTACCTCCCGACCGCTCCCCCGGTTGTCGCCCAATCGGCGATGAGTGGGACCACCCCCGGAGCGATGGAAGGAGGAAATACCACACAAGCCAAGGCGTTCATCAACAACCATGGCAAGTCGACCGGTACCGGCCGACTGATGACTAAGGGCGGCAAGACCTATATCGAACTGAGCAAGGACTTCACGCTTGATGAAGCCCCGGACATTTACGTGACTCTCTACCGCGATGCGGTGCCACCCGAGAAGACCTACAAGGCCGATAAGTACGTAAACATCGCCCGACTCAAAAGCCGCAAGGGTAGTCAGAGCTACCTGGTCCCAGCGAGTGTGAAGCTCGACGACTACCAGTCGATTGCCATCTGGTGCAAGAAGTTCGATGTCACCCTCGCCTACGCCCTGCTCGAACAATAAATACGGTTCTGTTGCAAAGACTTGAAAAGCGCTATCTGCAAGGTTATTTGCACAGCTTTTTGCTTACACATAGCGTTTCTGCAAGTTTTTGCAACAGAACTACTCGCATCCCCCTTTTCTTTAGGCGGGATGCCAATACTGGGACATTCAAAACAGGCGTCGTTCGCTCGGCCAAAGATCAATTTACCGATCCGCCGGTTCGTTCGGTGGTGCGGGTCATGTCGCTCCAATAGTTGCCCTGATTCAAAACGCTTTCGAGGATTTCATTATGAAACGGTCCATTCCATGGATGGCCCTTGCCCTGTTGCTCCTGGCAGCAAATGGGGCCGGCGCAGCAGAAGTTGGTGATCCGAATGCGGCCATCGTCGAACAACCTGACCTGACCCTCGCCGGGGCTAAAAAGGTGATAGCGGCGGCTGTAGCGGAAGCGAAACGCAAAGGCGCTCCTGGGGCGGTGATTGCCGTGGTCGATGCGGGCAGTAACCTGATTGCTGTCGAGCGCTTAGACGGAACGTTCTCCGCCGGGGCCGACATCTCGATTGGCAAGGCTCGCACCGCAGTTCGCTTCAAGAAGCCCACCCGCTTCTTTGAAGAAGTGATTAAAAATGGGCGCACAGCGATGGTCGCGGTGCCTGACTTCACCCCCTTGCAGGGTGGCATTCCGATTCTCCATGCCGGGAAGGTAGTGGGCGGTATCGGCGTGAGCGGGGCAGCAAGCGCCCAACAGGATGAGGAGATTGCCCTTGCCGGGGCAGCAGCAATGGCCGCCCCAAGTGCTGCCGCGCCTGGTGTCTCTTACTTCGATAGTCCCAGTGTTGTTGCTGCCTTTAACCGGGGCGCCGTTCTCGTGGACGGCAGCGATGGCCGCAACTACATGGTCCACACCAGCCGCCGTGATGGAGCCGGAAAGGCCGAGGTGCATACCCTCGACACCGATATCATCTACGTTGTGGATGGCTCGGCGACCTTCGTCACGGGTGGAAAAGTGATGGAGCCCACTCCCATTGCCCCGGATGAAATTAGTGGCAGGGCGATCGAAGGGGGTGCTACCCGACAGATTGCCAAAGGCGATGTCCTCGTTGTCCCCAATGGCACACCCCATTGGTTCCAGCAAATCCAGCCGCCGTTCACTTACTTTGTCGTGAAATCCCGTGAGTCACCCGTGCCGATTCAAGGGGAGAGCCAATGAGCGCCCGTACTATGCTGTTTGTCCTGGCTACTGTGCTCCTGTCGCTGCCGGCCAACGCACAGACAACGGCTCGTCCCATGGCAGTGGTCGATCTGCGCACCCGTGCGGGGGTGGGTCTGGTTCGTGGTCAATGGCGCTATAGCGACGCGCAGATTATCGAGGTGGATGGACATAAGCCTGGCCCTGACCTCAAACCAAGCGGTCCTCCTAACCGCACCCATAACATTTCCCCCCAGGCGGGGGCGGCAGACTTCGATGATTCGACCTGGGCGAAGATCGATGCCGATACCCTCGACACGCGGCGTTCGACTGGTCGCCTGAGCTTCAACTGGTATCGGATCCAGGTGACGGTTCCCCCGAAGTTAGGTACTTTCGACCCGACAGGTTCAACGGTCGTCTTTGAAACTGTGATTGACGACTACGCCGAGGTTTGGGCAGACGGCAAACTGCCCCTGGTACTCGGTCAGACGGGCGGGGGGCTCGTCAAAGGTTTCAACGCCCCCAACCGAGTGGTGCTCGGCCGCAATGTCAAACCGGGGCAGCAGTTTCAATTGGCTGTCTTCGGTGCGAATGGCCCACTCTCCAATCCGCCGAACAACTTCATCTTTGCCCACTCCGCCACCCTCGATTTCTATAAGCCCGAAGCCCCTCCGGCAGTGGTCAGCAAGATCGTTCGGCTGGACCCTGCCCTCGACGCGATTGTCTCCCCCGAAGCAAAGATTGAGAAACTATCAGGGGGCTTTCTTTTCACCGAGGGGCCGGTCTGGGTGCCGGAGAACGGCGGCTACCTGTTGTTTTCTGACCCCAATGCCAACACCATCTACCGTTGGGCACCGGACGAACCGGTTTCGGTCTTTCGTTCCAAGAGCGGTTACACCGGCATCGATATCGGGGAGTACGCTCAGCCCGGTTCCAACGGTCTCACCCTCGACAGCGAAGGCCGACTCACCATCAACGAACACGGTAACCGCCGAGTCACCCGCTTAGAGAAAAACGGGGTCCTCACCGTGCTTGCTGACCGCTACGAAGGCAAACGGCTCAATAGCCCCAACGACCTGGTGTACCACTCTGACGGCGCGCTCTACTTCACCGACCCGCCCCACGGCCTCCCGAAGTCCGAAGCCGACCCGCGCAGGGAGTTGCCCTTCGGTGGTATTTTCCGCCTGAAAGATGGGCAGTTGCGGCTATTAGCCCAGGATCTCACCGGCCCCAATGGTCTTGCTTTCTCACCGAACGAGCAGTATCTCTACGTCGGGAATTGGGACCCGAAGCGCAAGGTAATTGTCCGCTATGAGGTGCAGGCAGACGGTGGCTTGACCAATGGGCAGAACTTCGCTGAACTGACGGCAGAATCCGGAGAGGAAGGAGTCGACGGCTTGAAGGTGGACCGCCTGGGTAATCTCTACGCCAGTGGCCCCGGTGGGCTGTGGATCTTCTCGCCCGAGGGCAAACGCCTCGGCACCATCGTTGGCCCCGAGCATCCTCACAACTTCGCCTGGGGGGATGAGGACGGTCGCATGCTCTACCTGGCTTCCCAGACCGGCATCTATCGGATCCGGTTGAACATCCCTGGGATACGCCCTTCCCTCAAATCCACCCGATAACACGCTCACCAGAGCCTGTTTGCAAGTCATAATCCTGCCGAGGTGACTCCTTGAACTACAAAAATTGGACCATCACCACCCATCAAGCAAACGAGGGCTTCCTGGCGGTTCTCATCGATCCTCAGGGCAAGAAGCTCGACAGACCGCGAGTCTGCTTGCCGAGCCCTGAGTCGGCCGAACACTACGCCCAAAAGTTCATCAACTGGTACGTCAAGCTTGAAGAGCGGCGGCTGATGGCGGAACGTTCCGCACGCGCCACCGCCGGTAGGACCTCCGAACACCCGGCTCGGCCCTTCAAGTCGGCTCCGGTTGTCTGAATCGCGCGGGGGCGTTCCGCAAGCACAAGGATTGGAGCGAAGAATGCACACAAAGACCGGCAATGCACCGGATGCAGGGGACGGCGACTGGTGGCTCGAAATGGTCACCGACGAGCCGTTCTTGTACCAGTTTGGTCCTTTTGACAGCGCAGAAGATGCGGCGGGCTCGGTCCATAGACATGCGCCCGACCTCGCCTCCGAAGGGTGGCAGATAGTGGGGCAGAAAGTACATCAACAATGACGTCTCTTCGGCCATGCCGTCTCCCGAACTCGGCAACGGGGCTTCGGTCGGTCGTCGCAGGCCGCCGGCGTCGGTGCAGGTTCGCCTTCAGGTCTACTTTGTATACGGATCGGACACTCACTCCCATGGAAAAGAAGTCGATTGAGTCTTTTGCACTGGCCGTGCCGCAGGAGCAGCTCGATGATCTGAGGCGAAGGCTGTCGCAGATCCGCTGGCCTGAGCGCGAAACCGTCGACGATTGGAGCCAGGGCGCACCGCTTCAGAAGGTGCGCGCGCTCTGCGAATACTGGCGCGACCACTACGACCTGGCCCAGCGGCTCGGTGTTCGACCGAAGGTACTTTCGGCAGCCCTGAACGAGGGACTGGGGCAACACTTTTTCGATTACGTGAATCGCTACCGGATTGAGGAAGCCAGACGGCTGCTGACCAACCCGGCCGACCCGAAAGTAACGGTGCTGGAAGTCATGTACCAGGTTGGGTTCAACTCCAAGTCGTCGTTCAACACGCTTTTTCGGAAATATACCGGGCAGACGCCCAGCGCGGTCAAAAAACGGAGCGACTGAAGAGGTTCGACTTTTATCAGGGCGAAAGTCAAACCCATTTAATGCGTTCGACTTCCGAAAATCG
>JACMIX010000413.1 GCA_014380935.1 Gloeobacterales cyanobacterium ES-bin-141
CCAGGATTTTTACGTCTCGGGCAACCTTACTGTCTACTACAGCCTCAACCAGCGCAAGTCGGAAGACTTTCGCGGGCCGGACTTCTTCGTGGTTTTGGGCACCGAGCGCAGAGAACGCCGGAGTTGGGCCGTGTGGCAAGAAGGCGGCAAGCTACCCAACGTCATCGTCGAGATTCTCTCAAGCAGCACGGCTGCAATAGACCGGGGACTTAAGAAGCAGATTTATCAGGACGTCCTGCGGGTGCCGAACTACTTCTGGTTTGACCCGATAACGCTAGAGCTGAAAGGCTTCAACCTGATCGCCGGGCAGTACCAGGAGGTCCAACCGACAGAACAAGGCTGGCTATGGAGCCAGCAACTGGATCTATACCTGAGTGTTCGCGAAAATCGGCTCCGGTTTTTGACTCCCGAGGGTCAGGTGGTCCTTACCGAGGCGGAGCTGGGCCGAGAGCAAGCCAGTCTCGCTCACCAACAGGCCGGCCGAGCTGAACAACGCGCCGACCGAGCTGAACAACGCGCAAGTGATGCCGAACAGAAGGCTGAGAGACTGGCCGAGTACCTGCGCAGACAGAATATTGACCCGGATGGTATCTAAACCCGCATCAACATGTCCTCGACTGCCCGCACGATGTCCTCCGGTTGAGGGATCACCGTCGCCTCCATACGGCCGTTGTAGGGTACGGGCACGTCCTTGGCGGCAAGGCGCGTGACCGGTGCATCCAGGTAATCAAAGAAGTGCTCGTCGATCGAGGCGACAATCTCCGCTCCGACACCGCCGAATTTCATATCCTCCTCGACGATCAACACCCGGTGGGTCTTCTTGACTGACTCACCGATCGTCGCCAGATCAAGCGGCTTGAGCGAGATGAGGTCGATGATCTCGGGATCGTAGTCGCTCTCCACGAGGGCTTTTACCGCCTGCAGGCAGTGGTGGCGCATACGTCCGTAGGTCAACACCGTGATGTCTTGACCAGAACGGACGACGTCCGCCTTGTCGAGTGGTAGCAGGTACTCCTCTTCGGGCAGGTCCTCTTTGAGGTTGTACAGAAGGACGTGCTCAAAGAACAACACCGGGTTGTCGTCGCGGATGGCCGACTTGAGCAGCCCCTTGGCGTTGTGGACGGTCGAGGTGTGAACGATCTTGAGGCCTGGCACGTTGTTGAAGTAGCCTTCGAGCCGCTGGGAGTGCTCGGCTCCCAACTGCCGTCCTACCCCGCCCGGTCCGCGGATGACCATTGGTACCTTGAACTGTCCACCCGAGGTATAGCGCAGCATGCCGCCGTTGTTGGCAATCTGGTTGAAGGCGAGCAGTAAAAAGCCCATGTTCATTCCCTCGATCACCGGACGTAACCCGGTCATCGCAGCACCGACCGCGAGGCCCGTGAAGGCGTTCTCACAGATTGGGGTGTCGAGTACCCGCCATTCGCCAAATTCCTCGAACAAGTTCTTGGTTGCTTTGTAGGAACCACCGTAGTGCCCGACGTCCTCCCCCAGGACAAACACCGCCGGGTCGCGGCGCATTTCTTCCTGGAGCGCGTCGCGCAGGGCTTCAAAAAAGAGCGTAACTGCCATGATTTACTCGTCCTCTGCAAACTGGAAACGGTACAACTCATCAAGTGGCGGTTCAGGAGAGTCCTCGGCAAACTGCACAGCGTCCTCGACCTCTTCGCGTATCTGCCGGTCGATTGCTTTGAGTTCGTCGATAGTGGCGAAACCCTGCTCGCGGATAAACTCCGCCAGGCGCGGAATTGGGTCCTGCTTGCGCCAGAATTCCTTCTCGGCCGGGTCACGTAGCTCATCGGGGTCGGCCAGGGAGTGGCCCCGGAAGCGGTACGTCGTGCATTCGATCAGCGTCGGTCCCTCCCCGGCACGAGCGCGGGCAATCGCCTCCCGGGCTACGGCACGCACGGCCAGCACGTCCATCCCGTCCACTTTGACGCCCGGGAGGCCGAAAGCGTCCGCCTTGCGGTAAATGTCCACCACTGAGGACGCCCGTGGATGGTGCATGCCGATCGACCAGAGATTGTTCTCAACCACGTACAGGATAGGCAGGTTCCAGAGGGCGGCCATGTTCAGGCATTCGAAAAACTGCCCGTTGTTGGTGGCTCCGTCGCCGAAGAAGCAGGCACTCACCTGGTCGGTGCCTCGGTACTTGCCGCTAAAGGCCGCCCCGGTTGCCACCGGGATTCCCTCGGCTACAAAGGCATAACCACCCAGGAAGTTCTTCTCGGCTGAAAACAGGTGCATCGAACCGCCCCGGCCCTTCGAACAGCCCGTCGCCTTGCCGAACAGCTCAGCCATGATCGAGCGGGCCGAGACGCCCGTACTCAGCGCATGAACGTGATCCCGGTAAGTGCTCGTCACATAATCGTCGGGCCGCAACTGCTTGATGACGCCCGTGGAGACGGCTTCCTGGCCGTTGTAGAGATGCACGAAACCGAACATCTTGCCCCGATAGTACATCTGGGCACACATATCTTCGAAGGTCCGCCCCAGTACCAGGTCACGGTAGAGTACAAGTGCCTCTGCGCCCTCGATGTCGGCCTGGGTAGGAGCAAGTCTTTCTTGAACCATCTTTAACCTCTGGTCTTTACCGGATAAATATAAATCTTCTCAACCCTATCAGCCTAATGCCAGGCTGGTACGCAAACGGTTTTCAAATTGACACTCCACGGCTAAAGCCTGGGGATTCTTGGTTCAACGAACAAACTTACTACACCGGATTGCTCCGGTTCAGCAGAGGTTCCTTCTCCCCAAGCGTGACTTTCCGGGTGCCCCCCGGTAGTTTTTATGGCCCGAGCCAGGATGTTCAGCGCTGCATTGTGGTCGCGCTCCAATACACATCCGCAACTTCGCTCAAATCTCTCCGCCTACATTTGCACGGAGTCTGAAACGTTAATATGGGTAGCCGTACAAC
>JACMIX010000414.1 GCA_014380935.1 Gloeobacterales cyanobacterium ES-bin-141
CGGAGTTGCTCTCGCAACTGCAAGCACCGCCCAGGGTATCGTGACGGCCGCAGGTGTCTTTGAGAACCGTCATCAGCACTCTGCCATCGCTCGAGATGAGCCGCGTCCCCTCGGTGATGAAGATGTTGCCCTGGGCTGTGATCGTATCAGCAGCGCTGTAGCGTTCGGCAGGGTCGTGTGCGTTATAGACCAGAAAATCGACGGCTTGATTTCCGCCCAAATCGACGATCCGCAGGACCTGTCCCCGAGTAACGACGTGGGTCCAGGGTTTGCGGGCCGGTAGAACCTGATTGTAGATTGCCCGTTCGGGATCAAGGGCTTCGTCGGCTGTCATCACCATGGGTTGCTCCTCGCGCTCGGATCTATAAGAAAAAGGAATTGGTGTTGGCAAAGCCGCGCTCAGCCTCGGGTGTACGCGTGCGGCACAGATCATCCGGGCCGGGAGGAGATGACCTTAAGCCAACCAGGAGAACGGGCGTCGGGTTGTAAGTCTTGTTGGTGTCGAGGACGTGGGGGGTATTGGAGAGCACCACCAGGACGTTCATCTCCGCCCGCAGGTCAATGTAGTTGCCGGGCCGAGAGACACCGGGGACGAAAGTGAGCGTGCCGTCCGGCTCGACCTGGACCCGAGCGAACAAACTAAGATTGGGCGCAATGTCTTTCTTACCCAGATTGTGTTTTGCCAGACAGTTGAGAAAGTTATCGCGGGTATTTCGCCATGCACCGGGTCCATAGCGGGTGCTGACGCTGGTGGCGGTGCTGCAACCTGCAATCGTGTCGTGGTGACCACAGGTATCTTCGGTAATCGAGAAGAGTACGCGGCCCATATCCGAGTAAAGGAGCATCCCCTTGGTCAAGAAAATATTGAACTGAACTTTGGTAGTATCAGCGGCATTGTAGCGCTCGATCGGATTGTCGGCGTTGTAGCAGAGCAGTGAAACACCCCCACCGCCCTCCAGATCAACAACCCGCAAGATAGTGCCCCGGCGAATGACCCGTGACCAGTAAGACCCCCCCGGAACCACTTCATTCCAGATCATCCCCGGTCCAACCCCACCCGTCTCAACTGCCACTGTCTACATCCTCTTTCTACAGGCAGACTGCCAGTATCGCATTGTCCACTCTGGGTCGGGGCACGTGTTCAAAGCACGATGTTTTCTTCGGCAAGCAAGCGCTCAAGTTGATCTTGCTCGAGCCCCGTGGCGATCACCTGTGGATCGTTCGGCACGTAGGGTGCCTTGAGACGGTCCACGTTCAAAAGTCGCGCTCCTGGGGGAATAACGGGTTGACCGGGGTCCAACGGTGTGGGACTCGTCAGTGAACTCGATGCGCCGCGAAAAACCAGCACTTCCTCCGAAACACCGCTAATTTCTACGCGTACCAGAAGAACTTCACGGGGACGCAGACGGGTATAAGTTTCAAGGGCTTCACCGAGCAAGGCACGACCTCTTATGAACGTCCATAATTTGTATTATGAAGGGTCAACAAAAGATCAAATTTCCGCACCTACTCGCCTCGAAGTGGACCGCGACGCACGAGACGATGGGCTGGCGTCACTTTCAGGTTATGAGTCGTGAAGACCGGGGCAATATAGTTTTTGCTCGCCTGCAATCGGTCTGCGATACCGGTGTAAATGTCTGGGTCAACGCCCGAAATCTCAAAAACCGCGGCCTATGGCAACCTGGCTGGACACCACTTGCTCAGATGGAAAAGCTTGACTTGGCTGTACCGGCGTTCTCTGTAGATGAGCCGGTGGTCTCAAATTAGTGTTGGAGGTTCTCGGCCGAGGTCGTAAATGACGAGCCGCAACCGCAGGTGTGCAGAGCATTTGGGTTGTGGAAACGAAAGCCGCCGCCCATCAAGTCACCTGTGAAGTCGAGGGTCAGACCGTTCAGGTACTGCAAACTCGACCCATCAACGGTCACTCGCACATCCTGGTACTGATAAACCTGGTCCTCTGTGTGCAGCTCGCGATCAAAGCCCATGCTGTAGGACATCCCCGAGCAACCACCGTTGGTGACGCCCAGGCGTAGCAGTAATTCCGGGTCGCTTTGCCGCTTTTGCAACCGCTTGACTTCGCGCAGTGCCGCTTCGGTAATCTCGATCATGATTGGTCTCCACTGTGAGGCCGGACCGGCCACTCAGAAGCATTCTAACTCAGCCGCCACCGGCACTTACCCCGGAGAGGCTATCGGTGCAGGTCGAGCTAAACCTCTTCACTCACCTTGAGGATGTCCCACATCTGGCGCAGGCCCTTCTTGATCCGCCGCGATACTGTCATCGGTGACAGCTCCATGCGGTGTGCCACTTCTGTCTGGGTCAGGTCGTGAAAGAAGACGTATTCGAGGATCGTGCGCGTGGTCTGCTCAAGCTTGTCGAGGGCCTGCTCCAGGTGAAGACGCTCATCCTCGGCCAACCGGAAACTCTGATGGCGCTTGTCGGGCAACAATGCTCCCAGGCTCAGGCTCTCGTCCTCGCAATGACCAAGCGACCCATCCAGGCTCAGCAAGGATTTGTTGCGCTGGGCAAGCTTCACTTCACGCCACTCCATAACCGAGACGTTTAGATGCTCCGCCACGTACTCATCGGATGGGTTGTGCCCGTTTTCCTGGTTGAATTCCTGAATGAGCATCCGGCCTCTGCGGTTAATCTCGGCGTAACGGCGTGGTGTACGCACAGCCGAGGCCTTGTCGCGCAGGTAGTGCTGCATCTCGCCACGGATGTAGGGGACGGCAAACGAGCTGAATGAATAACCGCGCTGTAGCTCGAAGCGCTCGATGGCACGAATCAGCCCGATCGTACCGACCTGGACAAGATCATCAAACGGCTCGCTGCAACGACTGCTGACTTGATGAGCCACCTTGCGCACCAGGCCAAGATTCTGTTCGACCAACTGATTACGGAGTCTGGTATCGGGATTTTTGTTGTAGGTCGATAACAGTTCGATAGAAGTCTGCTTGCTCGTTTGTGCATTCATGATTTAGAAGTCCCTTCAATCGATAGCTTGCTTGTACGACGATTCTTCAACATCCCCAAGGCCAGCGCTATTGTTGGATTTGCTGAGTATCTGATCGTCCTTTAGGAGCTACAACCAACAGGCGAACCACTCATGTGCACAAGACGTATCCGCATCACAAGAAAACGATTAGCACAAATATCAAGTACTTTCTTGAGCTAGCAAGGCTTTCAAGACGTATTCATAAATAAACATATTTATCATTCCTGGATGTCCCCTCAATGTGGTATTTCAACCAGGTAGTGGTGAAATTACGGAGTGAACGTCTAAAGATACCCAAAACTAACCACCTGAATATCCAGTTGATAGAGATATCACGTACGTCTTCCAAACTATCTCTTTACTTGGCCTTCATTGGCTTTTCATACTTCATCCAGACTTTACATAAAGTGCTGCATAAACCCCGATCCACGACGCCGAGGCGGCAACTATCGGAGCAGTTTCGGTTCGATGACTGCCTCGAGCAGACCGGAGCCGATGTTCTTCAACTCAACTACGATGGCACCACCTGTAGGCGTCTGGTCAGGGGTGACAAGTTCGAGGGTGAGCGGCAGTGTGCCGGACTTCTGGACGGGTTTGAGCGGATAGCCGCTTGGTGGCTGACCATACTGGTCAGGTTCGCCGACGGAGACAACCGGGTAGATCTGCAAGGAAACAGGGCTGGTACCTTCTTTAGGCAAAACAGAGACCTGCAGTTTTTGTCCGGCCTTGACCGGGAAGTGGACTCGGCCAAATTGGGAGGGCGGCAGGCTCACAGTCTGCGATGCACCCAGCGCCACCAGGGGACCGAGGGATTGCTCGTCTAGCTGACCGGTACGGACAGCACTCTGGCAACCACCGATAACCAATGCAGCCAGCAAGGCCATGCCAGGTGTGCGTGTCATAGTAAAAAGGTCAGCCCGATTGGCCATAGCGCGCGTCCTCAACGTAATTCTGCACATTGCCATGTTGTCTATTCTGCCCCGTAATTTTGCTGTTCGATTGATTCTTGCCACCCTGCTTCCCGGTGCCTTCTGCGTCTTGGCAACCAAAACCGTCGTGGCCCAGGATGGCCATGCGGACGGACATCCATCCGACTACCCGGTATTTGTCCTCAATACCGGCCCCGAGGAACTCCTGGTAGTCGAGCACAGCCGTAATCAGGTGCTGCGGGTAAAGCCCGGCACACCTGTAGTAGTAGCAGGCAACGGCAGTAGCGATTTTACGGGGGATGGCGGTCCGGCTACCCAGGCCGGGCTCTTTTTGATGTCAATTGCCCGCGACCGCGCCGGAAATCTATACATTGCCGACCACAACCACCACCGCATTCGCAAAGTCGATCTGACCGGTCGCATTACCACGATTGCCGGGACAGGTGAAGCGGGCTTCAGTGGCGATAACGGTCCCGCCCTCAAGGCCAGGCTCGACGACCCGGCCGGGGTAGCAGTAGACATCCGGGGCAATGTGCTGATCGCCGACAGTGCCAACAACCGCATCCGCATCATCGACACTCAGGGCCAAATTCAGACGCTCGCCGGTACCGGTACGGCAGGCTTCAGCGGCGACAAGGGACCCGCAGTGCGCGCACAGCTCGACTTTCCCTGGGGCCTCTCCGTGAGCCCCACGGGGGATATCTTGATCGCAGACTCGGGCAACAACCGCATCCGGCTCATCGACGCGCAGGGAGTCATCTCGACTGTGGCAGGCAACGGTTCCAAGGGATTCGGTGGCGACGGCGGTCCCGCACGGGCAGCTCAGCTTCAAGGTCCGCTGTTCGCCGCCCGCGACGTACGCGGCAACCTCTACATCGCCGACAGTGGCAACAACCGGGTCCGTCGCGTGGACGCACGGGGCGTGATTACGACAGTTGTGGGGACTGGTGCGGCAGGCTTCAGTGGCGACGGCGGGCCTGCCACGCGAGCCAGTCTCGACAACCCTTTCGGTTTGAGTCTCACCGCGTCCGGCAGCCTCTACATCGCCGATACCGGCAATGGTCGCGTCCGTCGCGTATCACCGGACGGACGCATCGAGACAATCCCTTTGAGTAATCCGTAAGGGTCAGCGTTACTCGGCAGCAGTGGCTACGGTGCGCTCTGGCCGGTTACGCCTACGAATCAATGAGTTGAAGACCATGCGCCCAATCGCTTTGATCAGACTGCCTTCAAGCTCCTCAAACAGGTGCATATTCAACTTAAAGGCGTCATTTGCCTCGGTAACGATCCGTGCGGCCATTTGCTCGTCCACGGGCAGTTCGTCGAGA
>JACMIX010000415.1 GCA_014380935.1 Gloeobacterales cyanobacterium ES-bin-141
ATACCTCGAAAGCTACGAGCCCGACCCGGACAAGCACGGTCTCGATGCCCAGTACGCTCTCTCAGACTACATCGCCATTGCCGATGAGCTGGCTCAGATCCGTACCCGTACAGGCCGTGATGCTCCGACCGTGATTACCTAGTTGGAACCGGGTTCTAGGAGAACCTTCTCATACAGAATGTCCACTGGCAGTTCGAGGCCGATGCTCTCGAAGCGCACCGCGTCCCCTGGACTATATGGTTGAAATGACCACACACCGACCTCGGCAGAGCGCCGAAAACATTCAACGCTCATTTCCTGGGTGCCGATGAGCACGTATTCTTGCAGAGCAGCGAGCGACCGGTACTGGCGAAACTTCGCGCCCCTGTCAAACCTTTCCGTGGAAGGAGATAAGATTTCGACAATCAAGCAGGGGTGCTCGACAACGTAGCCAGCCTGATTGTCCCGTTCGTCACAGGTAACCAACAAGTCAGGATAGAAGACCGGTCCCTGGGCGGCACTCTGCACTTTCACATCTGAGACAAACACATTGCAGGAACTGGTACGCAGGTGTGTACTGAGCTCTCGGGCCAGGTTTATGGCAATGGCATTGTGGGCTTTGCTACCCCCGGTCATGGCGTAGATCTCGCCATCGAGATACTCGTGCCGAAGCTCTTGGGCTTTCTCCCACTCCAGATACTCCTCAATGGTTAAAGGCTGTTGCAGGCTGGCAATCACGGCTGCTCTTTGGGTTTTTTCAAGTTTAGTTCTGACTTCTGTGCCCTTGCTTGTTAAAGAAACTTTAATAGAGTTCCTCGTTATTAAAAGATGATGCCCGATCTTTTAATAACGTTCCTGAGCATACTCCAGCCGTTGAAGAAAGGTATCAGGCAAATGGTGAGCTGGATGCCCCAAGGAGAGGTGCAGCCGCTGCAAGCCCCTCTACGGTGCAGGATGCATACTCTAAGCTCGCAGAGCGTACTATCATAAAATTATGCCCGGTGGTGTTTACAGCGTTTAGAGTGATCAATATGAGAAGCTACGCAGGTTTAGGTGAATCTATATTGACGATTGTGGAGCGACACAAGACTGTTCCTGTTGATTTTGTTGCAAAAACACTTGGCCGACGTGGATATGAGATAGAAGCACATATCAGCGACCTTGTTAGTGCAGGAGTCATCGAACGCCATGGCCAGATGATTAGCTTGCGCTCTAGAGCAGCTTCGTAAATCCCTCGACTGAGGAACCTGTGTGGCCTCGATTGGCCCTGCATTACTATGCGGTCTTCTTGCTGCCCTGATTGCAGGGTTAGAGTTGGTTACATCAAAATATTCTCGAACCTTTCCGCTATTAAACAGGTCGCTGGCTCTCTATATCTACGTTCTTATTTATGTCGGGATTGGTTTTGCAACCATGTTCAGTCTGGACACACTCGTACAGGCAGGCGCTCTGAAACTTGAGGGATTTGGTTTGACGAACCCCTGGGTGCAGGCGCTTGTACTTGGTCTATCCATCAAGGCAGTGCTACATATACGTCTTTTCAACGTCAGTGTAGGTTCTGAATCTTTTCCGGTTGGAATTGCAACTATTATGCAACTTTTCGAGCCGTGGCTACTGGAACAGATTAGCCTGGACGAATTTAATGCTGTTCGGACTTTTCTTGCCCCGGCCCTGTCGAGCTATCAAGATTTAGACGAAGTAAAAAAGAAGATCAAGGGAAATCTACCCCGGTCGTTTTCGGGCAGTCAAAGAATTGCCTTTGAGGTTGACATTCGTAACTCGACGACTGTCGATGAAGCGATGGAGCTTTATCTTGGACGCTTTGGCGTGGTGAGTCTCAACCGTATCTTTCCTGCTATTCGACCTGGCATGCTCAAAGATAAATAGGCTTTAGTAGGCTAGCCGAGTCTGTCACTACGTCATGAGCCAGCCCGTCCTGCCAGCCGTGCCTACCTTCCCGGTAACTGCTGTAATTGCCCAAGAAGCGATCAAGCTCGGCCTGCTGCTGACGGTCACCGATCCCACCCTGGGCGGGGTCGTCTGAGTTAAGCGGGTAGTTTAGTGGCCCTCCTCTTCTCGGAGATGAATCAGGTGAAGAGGTAATTGCTGCTGAAAGCTAAAGTTCTCAAGATTGGCTCTATCTTCTGCAGTACGCTGCAAACTCGGCCAACTCCGGTGGTAGATCAAAAAGTGTTTGGGCTAGTTCTACAATATCTGGTCGTTTCATAAATGAATTCACGAAACGTTCATCGTCCTTAAAATGTTTCCAGCGCTCCATCACCTGCATTTGCTGAGCGCGTTGATTGTATTGTGCCTGATCAAAAGAGCTTCCACCAGCATGCTGTGTCACAACTTCCAACCCAGCATCTGTGAAATTGAGCCCCAACTGAGCTGAGATGCTTTGTCTATACTTTTTGTCCAGAAACCAGCGATTGTAATTTACCTTGAGTGCGTTTGGTAAATAACTGGTCTTACCGACGAACTCATCTGCATACTCCTGCCACTGATCAGCCCAGATCTCTGAATCCCCAGGACTTTGTGATTTTTGCATAAAGGAAGCAGCCCAATTGAAGGGGTCGCGTAGCAGCAGGATGTGTCTAGTTTCGACTGCCTCCACTCCATCTATTAGAGACTCGTGTTTGTGAAGGTGCCACAGGTGTTGGCTCTGAAAGAGGACCATTAGCATGTTTACGGATGCCGGGCAGCTCATGGATTCTTCTGTCCCGCCCTTGCAGATTGAGACCTGATCTCCCGGAGCTACAAGAACAGGCAGAGGGCAAGTCTGAATTGTTCTTGACATCGGCGAAGAGTCACCTGGTTTTTTTGCGGGGCTGTTATTGACCAGGGCATGATTGGCTTCATGGCCTAACAACCAAAACGAAACGGCATGGAGACCAGAGCGCTTAAGTCCGCATAAGCAAATCAGCTGCTGTGTCCGAACATTCGTGGGCCAAAACTTAGCGCGCGCGCGCCGCACCTGATTGCGTAGGGTTTTAATTTTAAACATTATTCTCACTCTTTACTAAAAATATGGAACAGCTCTAGCTGGCTTGACTTGCACCATACTGCACTTGATCATGGTTCCAAAGTTTGCCGCGCTGCTTGAGCAACTTTTGATAGCCCCTACTCTACCACCCGCTCCTGTGCCAGCACGACTACTTTATCCGCTTTGACAATTGTCGAGAGCCAGTTGGCGATCGCAATCACAGTTCGACCTACAGCCAGCTTTTCTGCAGAAGAACTTTAGGCAATCATGCGCTGGATATCCCGAGGAGTGGTGCAACCATTGCGAGTCCTGGTACGACGAGGGGTTCTCACTCCACGCTTGCAGAGCGTAGTATCGATGAGCCAGCTGAGTGCGTCATGTCATGAGCCTGCCCGTCCTGCCCGCCGTGCCTACCTTCCCGGTAACCGCCGTGATCGCCCAAGAAGCGATCAAGCTCGGCCTGCTGCTGACGGTCACCGATCCCACCCTGGGCGGGGTCGTCATCGCCGGTCGGCGCGGCACGGCCAAGTCAGTCATGGCCCGCGGCATCCATCAACTCCTGCCGCCCATCGAGGTCGTTGCCGGTTGCCCGGTCAACGATGATCCCGATGTCCCCGCCGAGTGGTGCGACCACTGCCGGGCTCGATTCAGTGGAGGTGAGACTCCAGAGCGGGCGATGCGTCCGGTGCCTTTTATACAGGTACCGCTCGGTACGACCGAGGACCGACTGCTGGGTACCGTGGACATCGAACAATCGATGCAATCGGGAGAACCGGTGTTTCAGCCGGGTCTGCTCGCCGAAGCACACCGGGGCATCCTCTATATCGACGAGATCAACCTGCTCGAAGAGCAGATCGTCAATCCGCTCCTCACGGTCCTGACCGACGGGGTCAACCAGGTAGAACGAGAGGGGCTGAGCTTTTACCACCCCTGCCGTCCAGTGCTGATTGCCACCTACAACCCCGAGGAAGGTGCCCTGCGCGAGCACCTGCTCGACCGCATCGCTATTTGTCTCAGCGCCGACGTGGCACTCACGCTCGAAGAGCGGCTCGAAGCAGTCAGTAACACCCTGCAGTTCGCCCGTAACCCGTCTGACTTCCTGGGATCCTACCGTACCGAACTCGAAGACCTGCAGGTGCAAATTGTCCTTGCCCGCCAGCGCCTACCCGAGATCACCGTCGAGTCCGAGCAGATTGCCTATCTCGTCGAGGAAGCAGTGCGTGGAGGTGTCGAGGGCCACCGGGCTGAAATCTTCGCGTTGCGCATTGCAAAAGTCCACTGTGCCCTTGATGGACGAGTACGCGTCGATAGCGAGGACCTGCGCCGTGGCGTGGAGCTCGCCATCATTCCACGCTCCACGATTGTTCAGTCCGAAGAACCCCCGCCACCACCTCCTCCACCGCCACCACCGCCCCCCAGTGACGAGCAAGAGGAGGATGGCAAGGATCGCGACGAACCCCAGGAGGAGAATAACGAGCAACAGGAGGACTCCAAGGATGGCGACGAACCCGAGGAGGAGAATGAGGAACAGGAAGCTCCTCCAAGTCTTCCTGAAGAGTTCGTCTTTGATCCCGAGGGAGTCATCATCGACCCCAACTTGCTTGCCTTTGCTCAGATGACCCGTCGCAAGAGCAAGTCCGGGTCGCGCACCAAAATTTACTCAGAAAACCGGGGCCGATACGTCAAGCCGATGTTGCCCAAGGGACGAGTGCAGCGCATTGCGGTCGATGCCACCTTGCGCATGGCCGCCCCTTACCAGAAAGCCCGTCGTGCCCGTCAACCGGAGCGCCAGGTCATCATCGAGCCCGGAGATATAAGGGCCAAGCGTCTCGCCCGCAAGGCCGGTGCGCTCATCGTCTTTGTTGTCGATGCCTCCGGTTCGATGGCCCTCAATCG
>JACMIX010000416.1 GCA_014380935.1 Gloeobacterales cyanobacterium ES-bin-141
GACCCAGCAGGGCCTGTCGCCGCCCAAACCCTGACGTTCCCGGTCCGGCTTGCAGCCGGGTCGTGGCCGCTGTTCGTTTTTGGTTTCTGGCTCGTGGTGGCGACGGGTCTTACGGGACGCGTGGTCTGGAGCTATGTTCACCTACAAACCCTCAAGTGCAGGAGCACCCCGCTCGGGAGCAGCTTTCAGCAGCAGTTAGAGCGGTGGTCACAGGCGTACGCAAAGGTGCGACGGGTCACACTGTGTAGTTCTCGGGAAATCCCTCTACCCATGGTGTTAGGCCTGGTGAACCCGGTCATCTTGATTCCGGAAATGCTTGTCACTCAGCTGAGCGAAGCAGAACTGGACCAGATTGGACTGCACGAGTTGGCACACATTCGCCGGTGGGATGACTGGACAAATCTGCTCCAGAAGTTGGTCGAGGCAGTATTCTTCTTCCACCCGGCTGTTTGGTGGATTAGCAGCAATCTGGATGTCGAGCGTGAGATTGCTTGCGATGACTGGGTGATCGCAGTCACGGGTAACCCCCGGACTTACGCCGCCTGCCTGGCCAAGCTTGCCCAGTCGGTTCAGCACCGTCAGTTGATGCTGGCGCACAATGCTGTCAAGACAAAAAGCCAGCTTGTACAGAGGGTTGAGTTGTTGCTCGACAAGCAGCGCGATGCCACTCCGCGGCTCTCCCGCATCAGCTTTGTGGCCGTTCTCAGTGTTTTAATTCTCGCGGTGGTGCAGTGTGCCCAGGTGTCATCGGTGATCGCCCTGCCTCAGTCAACCACAAATCCAACTGCCGATCCGGGCACACGACCGGTCACCGATCCACCGCGCACCAGGCCAGTCCTCAAACTTGCTGCTCGCCCTGCACCTCCTGCTGCTCCTGTCGCACCGGTAGCTCCTCAAGCTCCGCTCCCGCCAATCTCCACACCTGCCCTACCCAAGGTTGCGGCTCCAGTGGCACCTCCCGAGCCACCTGCTCCCGAGGCGGCTTCCCCGCTCGTGGTAGCCCAGGCGAATAGCGACGAGGACCTCAAGCAGCAGAGCGAAATTCTCAAGCGCGAGACCAGGAAGCTCGTAGGTGAGTCCATGAAACTCGTCAACCAGTCTCTCAAGCGGACGACTGAGAAGCTACGCCGCGATAACTTTGCCCAGGGCGGTGCAGCCCCTGCCATCCCATCTGGGTACGACAGCACCAATATGAGCGGGCAGGATCTGCGTAATACGGACCTGCGCAACACCAATTTGAGTGGCAGGGATCTGAGCGGTAGTAACCTGAGCGGTTCTAACCTGAGTGGCATCGACTTGAGCGGTACAGACCTAAGTGGCAGCAACCTGAGCGGTGCCGACCTGAGTAATGCTGACTTGAGCGGTGCCAACCTCGATGGTGCCAACCTGAGTGGAACCAACTTGAGCGGGGCCAGGTTGACTGGTGCCAACCTCGATGGTGTCAACCTGCGCGGTGCCACTCTGACCAGTGCGACGATGAAAGGGGCAAACCTTGATGGTGCCGACCTCAGCAGTACCAATCTGAGCCAGAGCGACCTCACCGGTGCAAACCTCGATGGTGCAAACCTGAGAAATGCCGGACTGAAGGGGGTCAGGTTGAAAGGGGCAAATCTCGACGGTGCGGACTTGAGGGACGCCGATCTGAGCGGTGCCGGGCTTGCCGGGGCAAATTTTGACAGTGCCAGATTGAACAACGCCAAAATGAGCAACGCGAATCTCAAAGGCGCCAATTTTGGCAATGCCGACCTGAGCGGCACGAGTCTTGACGGTGCGAACCTCAATGGTGCTAATATGACAGGCGCGATTCTGAACGGTACCAACCTTACTGGTGCCAGCCTCAAGGCCGTGGTTGGCCTTGAGAAGTAGACTCCTCGCCCTGCGCTCCCCCTGCACCTGCTACAGAATCCCTTGACCGCTTATAGCCGTTAGAGGGAACATGGACAGCCCGCACAAATCTTCGGATCGCCGAACCCGCTTTTTGCTGTTTGGCATCTTTGCCATGGTGGCAATAGCTTTCGTAGCTGTATCCGTTCTAAGTCTCAAGCCTGCTCTGCCGAGTGTGGAGCGTTCGACCATTTGGGTGGACACTGTCAGGCGCGGCCCGATGCTCAGGGCAGTACGCGGGTTGGGTAAGCTTGTTCCAGAGCAAATCCGCTGGGTGCCGGCTCTGAGCTCGGGGCGGGTCGAGCGTATCCTGGCCCGCCCGGGTGCGGCGGTCCGCCCGGATACGGTCCTGTTGGTACTGAGCAATCCCGAATTGCAGCAATCGGCCGTCGATGCCCAGTTGCAACTTAAAGCTGCGGAGGCCGAGGCGGTCAACCTGAAAGTCGAACTCACAAGCCAGCAACTCAACCAGCGGGCACAGGCGGCAATTGTCCAGTCCGACTACAAGCAGGCCATGCTCCAGGCAGCCGTCAACGAAGAACTGGCTACCCAGGGTCTCATCTCACAGCTGACCGTGAGGCTCTCACGGGTCAAAGTAGAAGAACTGGCCACCCGCAATACCCTTGAGCTGCAACGTATCAAAATTAGTCAAGAGGCGATTCGCTCCAGGCTCGCTGTCCAACAGACCAAAATTGCTCAGCTGCGCAACCTCACCGCCCTCAAGCAAAGTCAGATTGAAGCCCTGCGAGTCCGGGCCGGAATCGATGGTGTCCTGCAACAATTGCCGGTTGAAGTGGGGCAGCAGGTCACACCGGGCACCAACCTGGCACGGGTGGCAGACCCACGCCGCCTCAAGGCCGAACTCAAAATTGCCGAGACCCAGGCCAAGGACGTTCAGCTTGGCCAGGTTGCGCTCATCGACACGCGCAATGGCACCGTTTCAGGTCGGGTAAAGCGCATCGACCCGGCAGTTCTAAACGGCACGGTTACAGTGGATGTGTCGATGGATGGCAACTTGCCCGGGGGAGCGCGACCGGATTTGAGCGTGGAGGGCACAATCGAGCTGGAGCGGCTGAGGGATGTACTGTACGTGGGGCGTCCGGCCTTCGGTCAGGCGATGAGTACCGTAGAACTGTTTAAATTGGAAAAGGACGGGGAAAACGCAGTGCGCGTGCCGGTCAAGCTAGGACGCAGCTCAGTCACTACAATCGAGATCCTGAAAGGTCTCGAAGCGGGTGAACAGGTTATTCTGTCAGATATGCCGACCCAGGAAGCGTCTGAACGTATCCATCTTGAATAGGGGTTGCGCAACGTCTTGTGTCGGGAGACACCTACCGTGATAACTCAATCCCTGATCGAACTTAAGGGCATTACCAAGTCTTTCCTCGCCGACGAGATGCAAACCTACGCGCTTGCCGGTGTTGATATGCAGATTCAGGCCGGTGAGTATATTTCGATTTCTGGCCCTTCCGGGTGTGGCAAGTCAACCTTGCTGTCGATCTTGGGTTTGCTTGACTCGCCCACCCTGGGTAGTTACAGGCTTGACGGCAGACCGCTCGAGAACCTGGGCATCTCTGAGCGGGCCGGTATCCGCAACCGGGAACTCGGCTTTATCTTCCAGAGCTTCAATTTGATCGGTGAACTCTCAGTTTTCGAGAATGTGGAACTGCCCCTGATTTATCGGGATATGGGAACGCGAGAGCGCAAAAAGCGCGTCGAGATGGCACTGGCACGCGTCGGCATGTCCCATCGCTTCCGCCACTTCCCAACCCAGTTGTCGGGTGGCCAGCAGCAACGGGTCGCCGTGGCCCGCGCCCTGGTAGGCGAACCGCTCATATTGCTCGCGGACGAGCCGACAGGTAGCCTCGACTCCTCGAACGGTGAGTCAGTCATGGAGTTGCTGGCCGAGTTGCACGCGGGCGGTGCGACCATCTGTCTTGTGACCCATGACCCGCGCTATGCACACTACGCTGAGCGAACCATCTATATGTTCGATGGGCGGGTAGTAGAATCTGCCGAGGTCATCGCTCACCTGATTGAGCAACGCCAGACTTCGTAAATCGTTGATCAGGCCCTACTTTCAGCCGCGAGATCTATGCAGCGCATCGTTACCTATAGCCCCTCTTTTACGGTCGTACCGACCCACGAGTGCTTCAACCGTTGCACTTACTGCAACTTTCGTGCCGAGCGGGGAGCTTCCTGGTTAAGCCGCAGCGAGGCCCACCGCCTTCTAGAGCCCCTCGTGGGTAGCGGTGTCATCGAGGTGCTCATCCTTTCGGGTGAGGTTCACCCCCGTGACCCGCGCCGCGCCGCTTGGTTCGCCATGATTGTCGATATTTGTGAGGTGGCGCTTTCGCTCGGTTTTCTACCTCACACCAACTGCGGCCCCCTGAGCTTACCCGAGCTGAAAGCTCTACAGACAGTAACCTGCTCAATGGGCTTGATGGTCGAAATTCTCTCAGATCGCCTGAGCGAAAGTGTTCACCGCCACGCTCCGAGCAAAGCACCCGAGTTGCGCGTCGAGCAACTCGCCTGGGCAGGCGAACTGGGGATTCCTTTTACAACTGGAGTTCTGCTCGGAATTGGTGAGACCGAACTGGAGCGCGAGACGACCCTCGAGACCATAGCCCGACTCCAGTACCGCTACGGCCATATCCAGGAAGTGATCCTTCAGCCCTATAGGCCCGGTCGCTACGAGACCCGGTGCACGGATGGTCTGAGTGAAGGTGAACTGCTTGAGGTAACTTGCCAGGCACGACAGATCCTGCCCCCCGAGGTGACCCTGCAGATCCCACCCAACCTGGTGCGTGGATTATCCCCTTTTTTAATGGCTGGTGCCCATGACCTGGGTGGTATCGGCCCCGTGGATGTCGTGAACCCGGATTACCCGCACCCTGTACCGGAAGGTCTGCAAGAACAGCTTGCCAAGGCGGGTTGGGAACTCAGGCGACGCTTACCTGTGTATCCTCACCTGTACCACCGGGTTCCGCCGTCTATGCACGCACTCCTGAGCAATCACCTATCAGAGACTGATTTGCCAATCGAGAATTTCTTGAAGCTGCATCAAGTCGATCAGGCCGTATTGAAGCAGGACCATCGGTAGGGGGCCTCTAACACGCCGCTGAAGCTTCTGGGCTGTCGCCAGGACACGAGTGGAGAGCCCCATGTCCTGACTCAAAAATCTGATAAGTTGCCCGTTTGCTTCGCCCATGACCGCGCTTGGTTTTGTTGTACCTAAAGTACGGGCAAAGCAACCAGTTCCTCATCCACCATTAGATGTAGGTCTGGTAGAATCGTTAGATCTCAACCAGCTGAGGCCTGGGTCACGATAGTCGGGGTCGAGAGGATAGATGGGTTGGGCATACGCATATCGGCATTTTTATCAATATAGGAACGTAACTCGTTGAGATCGATGTAGCGGTCCGCGGCGTTGCGCAACTCGCGGGCAATCATGCCCTCGGTAGAAACGACCGTGATACGGGTATCTTTAGAACGCAGTAACTCGACAGCACGCTCAAAATCACCGTCGCCACTGAACAACACCGCATGGTTATACTGAGCCACTGTGTTGAACATGTCCACGACAATCTCGATATCGAGATTGGCTTTCTGGGTCATGTCACCTGAAATGCGGTCATAGTACTCTTTGAGAAACTTTTCGCGGACCGTAAAACCCATAGCGATCAACGCGTCACGGAATCCGCGCTGGTCTTGAGGGTCGCGGATGCCCGTATACCAGAAGGCGTTGACAAGCGCTTCCTGGCGTGTAAAGTACTCGAGCACTCGGCGCGGATCAAAGAACCAGCCGTTGGAGCGCTGAGCATAGAACATGTTGTTGCCATCGATGAAGATGGAGACCCGATCCTGGAAATAATGTGCAGCCATAAAAACTCCTAAAAATGATTTAGCCAACCGTCATAAGTGGAAAACCCAATGTCTCACGCTGCATGAGATAGGCCCGGGCAATCTGGCGAGCTAGATTGCGAATCCTGCCGATGTAGCGCGTGCGCTCAGTTACAGCAATAACGCCTCGGGCATCGAGCAAGTTGAAAGTGTGAGAACACTTGAGGACGTAATCGAGGGCAGGGAGAACAAGCTTTTGGGCAACGAGGTCACTTGCTTCTTGCTCGTAGAGATTAAAGCGTATAAACAGCGACTCCGGATTGGATTGCTCAAAGTTATACACGCAGTGCTCAATCTCACCCTGACGATGAACCTGACCGTAGGTCACACCCTGACCCCAGTGGATGTCGAAGATGGAATCGACTCCCTGTAGGTACATGGTCAGCCGCTCGATACCATAGGTGATTTCGATCGAGACCGGGCGACAATCAATCCCCCCGCACTGTTGAAAGTAGGTGAATTGAGTCACTTCCATCCCATCGAGCCACACCTCCCAACCAACTCCCCACGCCCCGAGAGTCGGTGATTCCCAGTTGTCCTCGACGAAACGGATATCGTGCTCCTCGGGCCGCACACCCAAAACCCGCAGCGACTCTAAGTAAGTCTGTTGAATATCCGGGGGCGAGGGCTTCATCAGAACCTGGTATTGGTAGTAATGCTGCAACCGGTTGGGGTTTTGGGCATAACGACCATCCGTCGGTCTGCGTGAAGGCTCTATGTAGGCCACGTTCCAGGGCTCCGGTCCAATCGCCCGCAGGAACGAGTGGGGGTTCATAGTACCGGCTCCCTTTTCGAGATCATAGGGCTGAACAATTAGACACCCCTGCGCCTCCCAAAAACGGTGCAGCGTCAAGATGATGTCCTGAAAGTCCATACCGTGGCCCGTTTTACGCGTGAATTGATCTCAGGTTAGCTTATGAATGTATCCCAGTACACCAAGTGGCCGATTCAGCTTCTTGAAAATTTACATATTTGCAAGCTCCACGTGCGGGTCATCAAACAGATTACGGACAGCGCGTATTACGAGAGCTGCTCGAGTTGAGGGAACACGCATTAAACCATCTGCACGACATCTGAACGATCGCGAAGTAACCCCAGGCGAGGTTCTTGGTGAATTGGTTGCAAAAATAGCAATATTCCGTCAATTCACCCGGTAGTCTTGTGAGATGTTTCACATACTGGGCTTTTCGGGACTCGCCACCCCGTTTACTTCGGGTGAGGGAGGTGACGATGGAGCTGCGCGTCTACAACGTCGATGAGCACGTGCTATTTTTTTCTTTTCTGGGCGAGGAGCAAGTCGGACATGCTGTGCCGCTCAGGTGTTGGAGTTGGCAGGTATGCGTGCAGACACCTGACGGCACGCTCATCGACAAGCACCTGCGCCTGCCCTGGCAGGGAGTACTGTTAACTCCCCTGGGCCGAATCCCGGTTCAAAAAGGACAACCCAACCAGGATGTTGCGCGAGGGGTCATTGCCTCGCTTGCCTACCTGGCGGGGCCGTAAAGTAGAGGCGCACCGGGACCGAGCGGCAGGTTGAACAGATACCAGAAGATAAACAGGCCGATCCAACTAATGCCAAAGCCGATCGAGTAGGGCAGCATCGAGGCAATCAGCGTGCCCAGACGGAGCTTGGGGTCATACTTCTGCGCAAAAGCAATAATAATCGGGAAATATGGCATCAACGGTGTGATGACGTTGGTGAACGAGTCAGCAACCCGGTAGGCAGCCTGAACAAGTTCGGGGCTGTAGCCCAGACTCATCAACATCGGCACAAAGACCGGGGCCATAACGGCCCACTTGGCCGAGGCCGAGGCGATGAGCAAATCCACCAGGGATGCGAACAAGATAAACAGTAGTAGTAGGGGGATGCCTGCGAGCCCGATACCCTTCAGAAAGTCGGCACCGCCAATGGCGAGCATCAAGCCGAGGTTGGACCAGCCGAAATAGGCGACAAACTGGGCCGCGGCAAAGGCCAGCACAATGTAGCTGCCCATGGTCGCCATCGTCTCACCGGTCATCCTTGCCACTGTGCGGTCATCACGGATGGAACCCGTCAGGATGCCGTAGACGAGGCCCGGAACGAAGAACGCAATGGCGATCATCGGCACCAGAGACTGGTAGAAAGGTGCGAACCCGCCATCTGCAGCCCGCAGGACAGCACCATCCGGGACGGTCAACAGGACAAATCCAGCCAGAACGGTGAGAAAGGACGCAACTGCCCAACCAACTGCCCGACCCTCCTCGGGACCAGGTACGCTCATCTGGGGAATCCCGCCCTCAAAACCAGAGGCGTCCCATGAACCGAGCCGCGGCTCGACAATTCGGTCGGTGACCAGCCAGCCAACAAAGGTCAACAAGAAGACCGAGACGAACATGAAGTAGTAGTTGGCAGTCGGGGCTACCTGGTAAGACGGGTCGTACAGTTGGGCGGCTGACTGGGTGAAACCGGCCAGCAACGGATCAAGTGAGGTCAAAAGCAGATTGGCCGAGAAGCCTCCCGAGACACCGGCAAAGGCAGCGCACAACCCCGCAATCGGATGGCGGCCGAGTCCGGCAAACAGGACAGCACCAAGCGGCGGTAAGACTACGAACCCGGCATCAGCCGCGAGAGAACTATTGATTCCGGCGAACACCAGTACCGCCGTGACCCATCCCGCCGGTACCGCCATGACCAGCGACCTCAACAAGGCCGCGACCAGCCCACTCCGCTCGGCCACGCCGATGCCCAGCAAGGCGACCAACACGGTACCGAGGGGTGGAAAAGCGGTAAAATTCTCGACCGCCCCTGTGAACATGCGCCGAATCTGCTCGGGGGACAGCAAGTTGACGACTTGAACGACTTTGCCGGTGGCCGGGTGTAGGACGCTCCACCCGGTCATCGAGACCAGCCAGCTGAGCAGAGGCACGAGGGTGGCGAAGATGACGAACAAGGTTAGCGGATCGGGGAGGCGGTTACCGACTTGCTCAATCGTATTGAGCACTACGGCAATCGGGCCGCCCGACCTGGATTCGGGTGCGGATGTGTCTGGTACGGAAGGCGGCTCACTCATCGCGTCATCGCGTCGGTTCCTACAAAGTGTATTCGTCCCGGGCAGAAGGACTGTGGCGCAGAGTACAAGATTTGGAAGCCTGGTGGTTATAGAAGTGCGCCCGTGTGGTAAACGATCTATACGACAGACTCATTCCCCCCTCGCGCTCACCCATAGGTCACGCGCCTGCTGAGGAGCGGAGGGACACTAACCCCATCGCGAGAAGATCATGACTCCTATCCGTCTCTACCAGAAAGACCCGCAACTCGAACGACTCGTGCACATCTATAAGACCCAGGGCGGTGAGTTGAAGCAGCTGGTCAATACCTATAAGTCCCTGGAGGGTCCAAGCTTCACCCTCGCTGTCCGGCAGACAGCCCGGACGATCCAGGCCCTGGGTGACAACGACTGGGAAGGGTTCTGGCATGAAATCAGGCGCATCGATGAGCAGTACGCACCCCTTCAAGGCGCCGCACTCCTGGCCGAGGCACTCCTATATGTGCATTTTGACTGCCTGTAATGGTCAGGGCAGGCGGGTAAAACTAATCGGTATTTTACCGCTGTTTCTGGATTGGATCAGCCGGAAAGCGGCCCTTGAGAGGTCGAGTACTTTTTGACCCAGACCGAAAGGACCGCGGTCATTGACTTTGACCACCACACTTTTGCCGGTGTTCAGGTTGGTGACTTTGAGCCGCGTGCCGAGCGCAATGGTTGGATGGGCCGCAGTCAAGGCCTCCGGGTGATAGGTCTCACCCGAGGCAGTCGGGCGTCCGGCCAGAGAATCGGCGTAATGCAGGGCTGTACCACGGGTAACGGCCTCTCCTGCCGTAGCACCCGGTATGTGACCTATCAGCACACCGATGAGTACTCCCCCCAGAACCAGACGCGAACGTGAGAACGAAGGATATCTGAACAATCCTGAACCCCCCAGCGGATTTCTCCCGACTATTCCTTAAAACGAGACCAAAAGCAACCCAATCCAGCCAAATAACTGCTATTCGGGTCACGAATGTCTATCGGCTGCACATCAGTCGGGCAGTAAGTTGTGCGAATATGGCCGAACCCGGTTCAACCGAAAGAGGCAATGATGGTCCGTCCCAACCAGGTATTGATTTTGTTTGCCCACCCGGCCCTGGAGAAGTCACGGGTCAATCGACATCTGATTGAAGGCATTCATGGGCTGGATTCGGTTACGGTCCATGACCTGTACGAGGTGTACCCGAGCTTCCATATCAATGTCGGGTTCGAGCAGAATCTGCTTCTCCAGCACGACATTATTGTCTTCCAGCATCCCTTCTACTGGTACAGCAGCCCGGCCATTTTGAAGGAATGGCAAGACCTGGTTCTCCAGCACGGGTTTGCTTACGGACAGGGGGGGACCGCCCTGCACGGCAAGAAGTTTCTCTCCGCCATCACAACTGGTGGAGACGCCCATGCCTATCACCGGGAGGGGCACAACTACTTCACCATTCGCGAGTTGCTTGTGCCCTTCGAGCAGACAGCTCGCCTGTGCGGTATGGAATATCTGCCGCCTTTCGTTATTCAGGGAACCCATCAACTGCGTGACAAACAAGACCTGGCCAGACACTCCAAGGACTATCTCCGGGCAATCACGGCCCTGCGCGACGACACCATAGAGTGGGAGCATCTCAGGCGGTCCCCGCACTTCAATCACAATCTCGACCAGGTAATCAAAACCCAGGAGGCATCGCACCGTGGATAGTCAGGGCTTTTTCTTTCAAGCTTTTATCTACCTGGTGGCAGCAGTAGTGTCGGTGCCGATTGCCAAGCGCCTGGGACTCGGTTCGGTGCTGGGCTATCTGCTGGCCGGGGTAATTATTGGTCCGTTCGGACTCCAACTGGTTGGTCAAGAGGGAGAGGACGTTATGCACTTCGCCGAATTCGGCGTCGTGATGATGCTCTTCCTGGTCGGCCTGGAACTACAACCCTCGCTTTTGTGGCGGTTACGCGTCCCGATTCTGGTCCTTTGCGGCCTGGAGGTGTTGGTTACTGCGCTCGTTTTTGGTGCGGTTTCC
>JACMIX010000417.1 GCA_014380935.1 Gloeobacterales cyanobacterium ES-bin-141
ACAAATTTTTGGAAGAATTCTCCTACTGAGGGTCCAGAATCCAATTCGGTAGAGAATTTGATCAATAAATTCTGCGAGGCAAAAGTACTCCTTCAGGAACTCGAGCATTACCGAGAGTACTTTACTGCTGCCCGTTCTGTGCTCGAAATTGGTGGGGGGCAAGGCTGGGCATCCTGTCTGGTCAAACGGTGTTTTCCGGACAAGCGAGTAGTTGTCTCAGATATTAGTCGTTATGCGATAGCCTCTTGCCAGAAGTGGGAATACATATTCCAGGTTTCACTAGACGATAAGTTTCACTGTAAGTCTTACGAAATTCCTCTAGACGATGAAAGTGTAGATTTGGTGTTCTGCTTTCAGGCAGCACACCACTTTGTTCGCCATCGTAAAACCCTCCAGGAGGTTCGTCGGGTTCTTAGCAAAGGTGGTGTTTGCCTTTACTTATTTGAACCTGTCTGCCGACAGTACTTGTACCGGGCCAGCCACGCAAGGGTTAATCGAAAGAGACCCGAAGTTCCCGAGGACGTCCTCGTCTACAAAAAGATTTCTGAGATCGCGAGTCAAATCGGATTAGATACCTCGATTCGTTTTAATCCAACTCTAACCAATCGGGGACCAGCGGAGTTCGTTTACTACCTGCTTCTACAAAAGATTGCCGCCCTCAGACAATACCTGCCCTGCACAGCTGATTTTGTCTTTACCAAAAAGTAGGTCGCTTCAGCCTACTCAGTTGCGAACTTGAACGTCCCGCATTGAAAAGCCGTGCTCTTTAAGTTCTGTAGCCAGCGCCAGTTGATTTTCGACGCGGTCCACAAACAAGACGCCTTCTAAGTGGTCGTACTCGTGCTGAATGGCTCGGGCCAGGAGACCTGATGCTTCTACAGTCATGGGCTTGCCGGAGAGGTCTCGATAGGTGGCGACTACGTGGGCAGGACGGCAGACGTCGGCAAAAACGTTCGGGATGCTCAAACACCCCTCTTGACCCAGGGCAAGCTCCCGACTGACGCGCTTGATGGTCGGGTTGACCAGGATCATGGGTGGTGTAGCTGTATTTTCGGGGTCGATGTCGATGACGATGACACGCTTGTTGATGGCAACTTGAGGTGCGGCAAGACCAATGCCGTCGGCGCTGTACATGGTCTGGAGCATCTGACGGGCCAGCTTGCGGACTTCGTCGTTGATGGTTGAGACGTTCCTGGTTTCCTGGCGTAAAACGCGGTCACCTAGAGTGCGAATCTCTAAAGGTGGCTTATCAAGCTTGCTCTTTGGTACGTACAGATCAGTAGCCATAGCCTCATACATCCAAATACTCGCTTACCCATTATGCCATTCAGGGTGAACGATAGCCGCACCACACAAGCCATCCTGGCGGACATCCGTCTGCGGGGATAATCGTTCTCCAGACGGTTTAGAATTGGTAGAGCACTGCAACGCAGCTGCACCACTCACTAGGACTCCGCATGGACTTTGGTATCGGTTTTCTGACGAACAGCGTCATGTTGCCCTTTCTGGATTTTTTGTATGACATCGTTCGCAACTATGGCCTTGCAATCGTCCTTTTGACTGTCGTTATCAAGGGTACTCTCTGGCCACTGACGGCAGGCTCCATCCGCAGCATGCGCAAGATGCAGGTGGTTCAGCCCGAGATGCAGCGTCAGATGAAGTTGATCCAGGAAAAGCATAAAGACAACCCGGATCGCTTGCGTCAGGAGACCTCGGGTCTTTATAAAGAGTTCGGCAATCCCCTGGCTGGATGTCTACCGCTACTCGTGCAGATGCCGATTCTATTTGCGCTGTTTGCAACCCTGCGCGGCTCACCCTTTGCTGACACGGTCCAGATAACCAACGTGCAGATTAAGCCCGCTACCGAGCTAACCGAGGTTAAGGCGGAGGGCGTCAGTCCTGTGTATACGATTTACCTCTCAGAAGATTCACGTCTACGCCAGCAGGTAACTGTCAGTCCAACATCCGCACAGGTACCGCTCGGTCAAACATTGCAGTTCAAGGCCCAGCAGGTAGACGGTAAGCCTTTCACGGCCCTTAAGACGCGTTACGAAGTCGTCTCGGGCCAGGATAAGGCCCGAATTTCGGCAACAGGCCTGCTTGAGACGACTCAGACCGGGGACGCAACCGTGCATGTGACTCTACCCGGTATTGCATCCGAAAAGGGCTTTTTATTCATCGAGCAAATCGGTCGTTCGGGCGTCTCCGGCAAAGACGGCATCTATTGGGACAACATCCTGTTGATTGTCTTCTTTGGTGTGTCGATCTACTTCTCCCAGCAGCTGACCACCAAAAACAACCCCAACATCAATCCCCAACAAGCCCAGATCAACAAAATCACGCCGTTTATCTTCTCCGGGATGTTTATATTCTTTCCATTGCCGGCGGGTGTGTTGCTCTACATGGCAATTTCCAATATTTTTCAGATTGTCCAGACTGTGCTTCTTTACCGCGAGCCACTGCCCGAGAACGTTCAAAAGCTTATTGACCAGCAGCAAAAAAAGACCGAAGGTGAGAGCGCCCTACCTTTTGAGAGCAAAGGGCGTCGCAAGAAGAGGACCTGATGGAACCTGTAATTGATGAGAAGACCTGGCTGCAGTCTGTGCTGCACCTGATGGGCCTTGATGCTGAGATCAAGGCCGTTCAACCGCCGGACCCCAAAGATATTCATACGTGGCTCGAGATATCTGCCGCCGATCTGTCTGAAACCCAGCTCGAGCTCTTGCTTGGCCGTGAGGGGGCGACGCTCGATGCGTTGCAATTTCTGCTCAACACGACAATGAATCTGCAGTCGGAAATGGACAATCAGCGTGCCTATACGCTTGAGTTGGCCGGTTACCGGCAAAAGCGCCGCGAAGAGCTTGCCCGTATTGCCTGGGATGCAGCTTCACAGGTGCGCCAATCCGGTGAGGAGTTTGTCTTCGGCAGTCTATCTGCCGCAGAGCGCCGCCAAATTCATGTCCTTTTACAGGACGAACCAGATCTGGATACTTTTAGCCGGGGCAAGGAGCCGGAGCGCCGGCTCGTCGTATGCCTCAAGGCCTCCACCAGTGAGGGTAGCCATGATCAAGCCGATTGAACTGACCAAACTTGCCGCGTCCCCGACACACCAAGTTGTACTCGAGATCAACGAGGCCGTGCCGGACCTCAATTGCCTGACGCCGGTACAAGGGGAGGTAATCGTACACCACCAAGGTGACTTTGTGGAGGTCGCAGGCTGTGTCCATACGATCGTCACCTTGCAGTGTCACCGTTGCCTTCAATCGTTCAATTACCGTCTGGAGACGAACTTCGATGAGGTGCTGTGGTTGGTGGATAGTACCGAGGATAAGGTGCCTCAAGAGCGGGAGGTTGTTCTTACTGCCCTGGATGAACATATCCCGCACGACAGCCAGCTGGACGTACTTGACTTGCTGTACCAGCTTTTATGCCTCGAACTGCCCAGCCAAAATCTCTGCTCAGTAGACTGTCCGGGTGTGAGTCCACCACCTGAGATACAAGCGCTAAGCGACCAGCGCTGGTCAGCGCTCGCCCAACTCAAGCAAGAGCTTAGTTGAACGCACGTCTGGTAATGTGAGGGGCGTTGGGAGGACTGCAGGTGACACTAATGGAAGAATTGAAGCAAAAGTTGTCCAGTGCTGATTTGAGCGACCGGCTCAGAGCCATCAATGGGCTGCGGGAACTACCCGATACGGAGGCGGTTCCGTTGCTGCTCGAGGCTGTCCGTGATTCTAATGCCCGCGTGCGTTACGCAGCCGTTAGTCTACTCGGTCAGAAAGCGGACGGTTCTGTACTTGATGTATTACGCTCTCTGCTCAAGACAGACCCTGAGTTTGACGTCCGGGCAGCGGCGGCAGCGGCCCTCGGCGATCTCCACGATGCAGGAGCGTTCGAGGACCTGCTAGAAGCTTACCGGCATGATCCGGAGTGGCTGGTGCGTTTCAGTGTTGTTGCTGCTCTGGGTGAACTGGCAGACCCCCGAGCCTTTGAGGCACTTGTAGGCGCGCTCGAAAGCGATCCGCTCATTCGCACTGTCGCGGCTGGCGCCCTTGGCCAGTTGGGTGACCTGCGTGCCATCCCTGCACTTATCCGGTTCATCAAAGATGAGGACTGGCAGTTGCGTTACCGGATTGCCCAATCCCTCGGCCAGTTGGGGGGTGCAGAAGCGCGTGCGGCACTCGAGCAATTGACCACAGACGCGATTGAAGCAGTCTCTACCGAGGCCAGAACTGCACTTGAGCGAATGGCTTCCTAGCAACTCCTACAGAAAAGCCGGAACTGATGGGTTCCGGCTTTCAGGGGGGGAAGGAGAGACATGACCCTCACACAAGGAAAGGGTTAAAGCTAGGGGCAAGGGCCAAGTTGCTGATCACTCTCACATCTAGGGACGGCGGCGAAAAAATTTAACCGGGTAAAGAAAAGAGCAGGTCTTTGATCTCACTCTGAAAGCGTCGGCGGGAGAATCGACCGGCCTGAGCGCAAATAGCTTCTTCGGACCAGTGTTGTGATTCATTGGTTCGTACAGCTTCTATCAGTGCCTCCACGGTCTGCGCGTCAAACAGAATACCCGTCTCGCCATCTAGAACCGTCTCGCCCGCACCACCCCGGCGGTAGGCAATAACCGGGCGACCACAGGCCTGGACCTCGACGGGCAAAATACCAAAGTCTTCTTCACCGGCAAAAATCAGGGCGCGGCAGTGGGCGAACAGATCTCGCAGGGCGTGGCGTGGCTGGTGAGGATAGAAGGTGATGTTTGCGTGTGCCTGCGAGCGTAGACGGGCGAGTTCGGGACCTTCACCAACAACTTTGAGGGGAAGACCCAGGCGGTTGAAGGCCTTGATAGCCAGATCCAACCGCTTGTAGGGTACAAACCGGCCTGCAACCAGGTAGTAGTCGAGACTCGGGTCTGCTACCGGTCCAAAAAAGTCCGTGTCAACTGGTGGGTAAATCAGCCGGGAGGAACGCCGGTAGAATTTCTCGATACGGCGCTGGATGTGGTGACTGTTGGCGATCAGGTGGTCCGGACGCTGGGCGGCCTGGAAGTCCCACATCCGCAACTGAGAGAGGGCTAGCGGAACGAGATTGCGAATCAGGGGAGCAGACCGAATACTACGCTGGTACTCCCAGGTCTGGTCCCACAGGTAACGGGTAGGCGTGTGGAGGTAGCTGACGTGCAGGGTGTCGGGACCGGTCAGAACACCCTTGGCAAAGGCGTGCGCACTCGATATGACCAGATCGTAGCCACTTAAGTCAAAACTCTCGTAGGCCAGGGGCATCCAGGGCAGAAAGTACTGCAGGCGTTGCTGGTAATTTACCTGCCCCAGGGGTAGCCGCTGTAAAAAAGAGCTGCGGATGTCGTAGCCCCTCCAGTGCTCGGGCATGGTGGCCGGACTGTAGAAGCTGGTATAGACGGGTGCGCCCGGAAAGATCTCCAGCAGAGCCTCAAGGACATTTTCAGAGCCGCCCTGCTTGATGAGGTACTCGTGTACCAGTGCGACTTTCAAAGGCGGTCCCTCCACTGCTGAGGGTGGACTTCCTTCAGGACAATATCGTGGAGGCGCATTTACCCGAAGTGGGCGCTAACTGCCCGGTTTGTAAATGCCGATGGCTTTGACAAGGTTGGTGCCGGCCTCCAGCTCAAAACTGACTCCCAGGGCATCATAGTTGATGTGATAGCGGTCGGCCCGCTCGCCTCGTGACTTGGCCGGGAAGGGACCGATCTCGTTATAGCCGTTTTGCCCGGGTTTGCCATAGGCCTGAATCACTTCATTGTAAGAACTGCCGACCCGGATTCCCAGGTCGGTCGCCGCGTCGGAGGCACTGGTATAAATGCGGTCTGCATAGAAGTTGAACACCGAGGAGCGCGGTTTGTAGGTAAAGACAGTGTAATCGGGAACGAACCAGATCTTAAGCTCGTCCCCGGGCCTGAGCGTGTTGCCGTCTTTACCCGCGAAGCTCTCGAAGCTGCCGGGGATGCCCAGGTCGCCTGTCCCGGCATCGAAACCCAGTTTGTATTTGCCAATCATGCCCTGGGAGGGAAAAATCGTCGGACTCAGAGGTGCGCGGGGTCTTGAGTCAAGTGAGGCAATAGCGGTGGCAACCGGGTCTTTTGTTGCTTCACCCGCGACACCCTCACCAAGAGTGCGACCGTCCCCGAGCCGCCACCGCCCGACCACGAGACGCACAGCGGCCCCGGAGGGAAGCGTGAAGATCTCCCGGCGCAGATCCTGCCCGCCCGTCGCCGTACCGATCACTTGAGCCCGGTTGGTGTTGGCCAGTTGGGCGGCCAGGGCTTGTGCTCCGCCCGTCGTGCTTTGATCGACGAGCACGACCAGGGGTGTATCACTGGCGATGGGCTTCTGGTTACTGTCCCAGCTCGAAACCCGTTCACCGAGCCCGGATGTCTGCAACAGAGGTGAGATGCTCGTGGGGAAAAACAGACGCGCAACATCAGCGGCAGTCTGAGGGTCGTCGCCTACACTGTTGCGCAGGTCGAGGATGAGCCCGCGGTCATAGGGGACGGTGTGGAGAGCCTGGCGGACCTGGGATGCGACACCGGGTTCGAGGACTGGTATGCGGACCTGGGCAACACCGAAACTGGCCGGACTCGCCTCGACCACGGGACGCTCCCGCTGGCGATAGCTCTGGTATTCGTTCGCCGTCATCAAAGTGCCCGAGCGGTCACCGCTGTTGGACAGGAGTTTACGAATAACTCCGTACTCGACCTCGCGGGGGTTCTGGCCCTTCTGGGTAACATCCTGGGCGACGACCAGATCGCGGTAGGCCTGCTCGTAGCTGGGTACGCCTGTCTGGCTGAGGGACTGCTGTTGAAGCAACGCAACCACTGCCTGCAAGTCGGCCCCGGCCTGGTAACGACTGGCAATCTGGGTCTGGGCGAGGACAGGTGTGCCCATTACCGGTAGCACGGTACCCAGGGCGATTAACAGGCCACAACAGCTACTGGCTTGACGGTTGCGCTTGCCATCTTGAGCCGACATCTCATACCCCGCAACGACACTCCCCCCTGACCCCAGGTATGGAGTTTGGGTGTAGTGTAACTGAGAAGTAGACACTAGACAAGTCCGAGGTCGAACCATGGCTACAGACCGAATGTTGCTGGGGCGAGATATTCGGTCTGTACCAGTTGACAGATGGTATGTATTGCGAGGCCCTCAATCAAATCGAGTGCCGTGCAGAGTGGCTTAACGATTGAGCCAGCGGGCCGCGTCCTTAGCGTGGTAGGTGAGGATGACGTCTGCCCCGGCCCGCTTCATCGAGATGAGTGTCTCGAGCACGACCCGCTCCTCGTCGATCCAGCCGTTGAGTGCACCTGCCTTGACCATGGCGTATTCGCCTGAGACGTTGTAGACGGCGAGGGGCAGATTGGTCTCGTTCTTGACCCGCCAGATGATGTCGAGGTAGGCGAGGGCAGGTTTGACCATCAACATGTCGGCCCCCTCCTGAATATCGAGGCGCACCTCTTTGAGCGCTTCCCGTCCGTTGGCCGGGTCCATCTGGTAGGTGCGCCGGTCGCCGAATTGGGGCGTCGATTCAGCCGCGTCCCGGAAAGGTCCGTAGTAGCCCGAGGCGTACTTGGCCGCGTAGGAAAGGATGGGCGTGTCTACGCAACCGCCCTCGTCAAGTGCCGACCGGATAGCCTGGACCATGCCGTCCATCATGCCGGAGGGGGCGATTATATCCGCACCCGCCCGGGCCTGGGCGAGTGCGGTCTTGCCGAGTAGTTCGAGGGTCGGGTCGTTGAGGACTTTGCCCACGGTCGTGTCACCGTCCGCTATCACTCCGCAGTGACCGTGGGAGGTGTACTCGCACAAACAGGTGTCGGCAATGACGAGCAGGTCGGGTAGAGCGGCCTTAATAGCAGCAGTCGCCTCCTGAACGATGCCGTGGTCGTGCCAGGCTCC
>JACMIX010000418.1 GCA_014380935.1 Gloeobacterales cyanobacterium ES-bin-141
CCGGTCCTCGAAGCGAAAGGCCACATTGAGGGTGGGGAGTTCTTGAGTGTTGAATCGGGGCGTATCCACCACGAGGGTGCCCTCGGCCTGTAAAGCACCAAGTAGATCACCGCCCGAATTGAGCGGCCCCCGGACCTGGATCTGCCCATTGGCAGTCCCCCCGACATCACGACTGGCCAGACTGAGCGGCAGGTCTTCGATATCGACCCGTACCTCGAGCGGTCTCGTTCCAGTGAGCTTCACCTGGCCATTGGCAATCAGAGCCGCCCGAGTCGCAGCCGGGAAGCGCACACGGGTATCAGTAATCGTGAGTTGCGCGCCTACGAGGGCCAGGTTGCCCGCAGCTGTAAAGGGTTGATTGCGCACAGATCCGCCGCTCAACTGAAAATCGGTCTCGCCCAGCAGGCGGTCTCCCACCTGGATGCGGGCAGTGAAATTCAACCGTCCACTGCGCTCGACAACGGGGATTACAATCCCGTAACGGCTCGCCACCGCCTCGGGCAACAGGGAACGGCCGGTTGCGTCTACCTCGAAGCGGGTTTTGCCAAGCAGTTGAGCCCGGGCAGTACCCTCGACTTTACCGCTCGCCGTCACGAGGCTGAACGGCGCTACCAGGCGTTCACCGTCGTAACGATAGCGGCTACGCAGGTTGTTGACTACCAGACGGTCCACCTTGAGTGTCCCGGGTGTACTGAGTGTCCCATCGACCGTCAACTGCCGGGGATTATTAAAGGGAAGCGTGGCGTTCAGACGGGTGTTTACCTCACCCTGTACAGCCACCGGCAGTTTGAGCGCCAGCGCGGTAGCGTACCGCTCAAGCAGGATATCCCGCACATCGAGTGCGAGCAGAAGCCGTTCGGGTAGTTCAAAGCGCCCCGTTCCGCCGATGCGGGCTCCTACGAGCCGTCCCTGAATGCGGTTCAGATTGAGTCGTGGCCAGGCCAGACTGCTGTCTACATCCAGGGTCGTCACCGGTGGCAGCGAGCCGAGTACCAGTTCGCCGCCCCTCAAGCGCAGGGGTCCCGTCCCGGTGAGTTGCCCGTTGCGCAGACCCAGTTGCAGATTCCCCTCGACTGTTCCCCGGCGTACAGCCAGGTCGCCGAGATCCAGCACACGGGCAAGACGGTCGGCAGGCAGCGCTGAGAGCCTGGCATTAATCCGCGTTTCCAGTGTCTCAAGACCCGTCTCGCCCTCGGCTTGAATTTCGCCTGCCAGTAATCGTGTCCGCAGGGTGTAGTCAGCTTTCCCACCGGCCAGATCCGCCTCGACATCCAGATCCGTCAGGGTGATCGGTGTACCACCCAGAACCTGGTCTTCGTAGATAAATTTTCCGCGTCTGACTTCAAGCCGACTGATCAGTGTCTCAAGCGGCGGTCCATCGGTTGATTCGGGCAGTTGAGGCAGATTGAAAAGGCTCGCCTGGTCACGACGCAGGAAGATCTCGGGTTCCTCGACGCTGAGCGACGCCCGGGCACCCGTCCCGAACACGACGCCCAACAGGCTGAACCCCACTCTTACCCGCGGTGCCCTCAGCAGGTCGCGCTCTCCCAGGGTCGAGTCGATAGTGACAGGCCCCACAACCACCTGCCAGGGTAAGACCGTCTGAATTGTGCCCAACTGAACGTCCGTGTTGAGCGTTCGGCTGAGTTGAGACTCGACTTGACGCAGCAGGGGTGGACCCAGGAGGGCGGTTCCCAGCCAACCGGCAACTACCAGCATCAGCGCAATTATTAGTAACCACCAGCGCCCGAGTTTCACTGCTCGATGTCCCGGAAACAATTGTTTCGATAAGTGTACGTCACTACCAAAACTTTACTTACCCTCCTACGGGGTAGAACAGCTTCATAAATCTCTTTTTTTGTTGAGAGATATACTGCGAACTACCAGCAAAGGGCCAGCATGAGGCGAGCCAACACAGACTAGCTACCGGTTTTGAGAGCAAACACTAGCGAGGCCGAGTTGAGACAGTACCTTAATCCGGTCGGTGGTGGTCCATCGTTGAAAACGTGGCCGAGATGGGCATCGCAGCGAGCACACAAAATCTCGCTACGAACCATGCCGTGGCCGCGGTCTACCTCCGTCATGACATTGTCCTCGGCCACGGGTTTGAAGAAACTGGGCCACCCGGTTCTCGAATTGAACTTTGCATCGGAGTCGAACAAAGGCAGTCCGCAACAAACGCAGGCGTAAGTTCCGGACTCTTTATGGTCGTTGAAGAGCCCACAGAAGGCCCGCTCAGTTCCTTTCTTGCGCGCAATTAAGTATTGTTCCGGCGTCAGTTGCTGCTGCCATTCCGCGTCGGTCTTCACTATCTTCTGCATGGTTGGGACTCCCAGTCTGCTGACTTCTATTATCTGCGATAGCCGGGGTCGGGTGTCCCTACCGAGCGGACCCTATATCGGGGTATGCGCAGCCAAACTGGTAATCTTGCGGGGAAGGACTATCGGATAAGGAAACTCGCATGGATTCCGCCTGGCTGGAGTGGGCACGAAAACTGCAGGCCATCGCCCAGAACGGCCTGACTTTCTCCCAGAACCCCTTCGATATTGAACGCTATGAATCTATTCGTCGGATCGCCGCTGAGATGATGGCAACCCTTGCGGATGTCCCGGTCGAGCGGGTTCTGGATCTATTTGCACAGGATGTCGGCTATGCAACACCGAAGGTGGATGTACGGGGAGCCGTTTTCCAGGGCGACACTCTGCTCCTCGTGCGGGAGCGCTCAGACGGACTCTGGACCTTGCCCGGCGGGTGGGCGGACATCGGACAGACACCGGCTGAAGCGGTGGTCCGCGAGATCCAGGAAGAATCCGGCTATCACACCCGTGCCGTCAAACTACTGGCTATCTACGACCGCAATAAGCACCCGCATCCACCCATGCCACACCACGCCTTCAAAATATTCTTCCGGTGCGAGTTGCTCGGCGGTGAGGCAACGACGAGTATCGAGACGGACGGGGTAGGTTTTTTTGCTGAGGACGAGATTCCCGCCCTGTCAACTGGCCGGACCACATCGGGGCAGATCGCTCGCTGCTTTGAGCACGCCCGCCACCCGGACTGGTTAGCCGATTTTGATTAGAGCGGTAGATGACCGGGTTTGCTTCTCCTCAAAGGAGCACTGGAGGGACACGACCGTTTAACGTCCTTCCGCCTAGCCGGGCTACTCCGGGATATCCACGTACGGGCACGATGCTTCGTGCCCCTTTATAAGCGACAAACGGCGTCAAGCTGCGATCTGAGCCAGTCGTGTCCCGGCTCTCCCGTCTGCCTGCTGTGCCACAACATCGACACGGTGAACCCGGGCACCGACAGAGGTAGGAGAAGGGTCTGCAACCCCAGCAACTCGGCGTGGACGTGCGCGACCCGCACAGGCAGGGCCGCAACCAGATCTGTGCGGGCCAGTACATGTATGGCCGCGAGGAAATGAGGCACGCTCAGAGCAATGTAGCGTCGCAGGTCGCTTCGGGCAAGTTGCAGGTCGACTCTGCCCGTAAAGTCCTCCTTGAGCGAGACCAACAGGTGCTGGGAGGCCAGGTAGCCCTCCAATGTC
>JACMIX010000419.1 GCA_014380935.1 Gloeobacterales cyanobacterium ES-bin-141
CGGGGGCACCATGGCCTCCCACCGCGGACCAAACGCTACCGCTATCAACTCAGGACCCAGTACGGCGGCCACCACGCCCGCCGGCAGCGTCAACAGAGCGAGAAATGCAGTGCCCTGTAAGTATGCGGTGGCGAGCCGGCGAGGCTCGTCCTGGACTCGAGCCATCATCGGAAACAACACTCTGTCAAGCACGTCTCCAAGGAGTGCCGTGGGAACCGACATGAGCTGGTATGCTCGGCTATACAGGCCGAGGGCTACGGCGCCTAGCCAGCGGCCCACAACCAGGTTGTCCACCTGGTTGGCGAGCAGGACAGCCATGCGAGTTGCGCTCTGTCCCGCGCCATAGTCCATGAGCTCTACAAAGCTCGCCCACGTCGGACGGGGACGCAGGAGCGGGGGCGCAGCCCGCAGCAGAATTCCGGTTCGAACGATGGTCTGAGTGAGCTGCGCCGCTACCAGCGCCCAAACGCCCCAACCGAGGAGAGCGAGGACGACACCGACGAGACCATAACCCAATCCATACGCCAGCACGTCGCGGTTAGCCAGAAAGCGAAAACGCAACTCTCGTTGCAGAAGGTTCTCCGCAACCGTCGAGATCCCCGCGATCGGAAACACCATCGCAAGTGCGCGAACCACCGGCGTGAGCTGGTCCATTCGGAAAAACTGGGAGATCTGCGGAGCCGCCAGCCAAATGATAGCCGTGACCAGGATGCCAAAAGCGGTCGAAGCGAAGAATGCGGTGCTCACATGGCGCGGCTCGAGCACCGGGCGCTGCACCAGCGCTGGTCCTAGTCCCATCTGGGAGAAGTTGAGGGAAAACCCAATGACCACGAGGGCGGCGCCGACCACGCCAAAGTCGGCGGGAGACAGAAGGCGGGTGAGGAGGACCAACACCGCCACCTTGAGCACGGCGATGGCGGCGCTCCCCCACGCCACCCATGCCATGCCGCTGACCGCGCGGTGCGTCAGGTTTGACGGATTATCATTCACCTTGTCTGCCGCCTGATCGGGTCAGGCGCTGGCAATTCCAATAGCACGGACGCTCCTGCTGGAGGCGGCGGGATGAGCACGATCTATGCCCGGTACGGCTTGCATCCGGGCGAACTCTGCCGAGCCGGGGATCTGAACTCGAGGCAGCACAGGGCCCCAGTGTGACGGGACTCACCCGATCGCCTGGCCGCCGGTGGGTAGGGAAACATGCGTAACGCAATCTACCGCACAGGGATCGGCCGCGTAGGTCCGGCCATCGGGTCCGCGGGGCCCCGGCCTCGCCGGTTTCCCAGCGGAAGGGGCTCCAGGGGCGTAGCTCTTGGCCAACCCGCCGCACTGTTGTGGCACATTCGCCACTGAGGACTCCAGCACGGACTGACCGAGGAGCGCAGACGTTGGTTGCCAAACCGAACTTCTTCATTGTAGGTGCCCCCAAGTGCGGTACAACGGCCCTTTACGAGTACCTTCGACCCCATCCCAACATCTTCATGTCGAAGGTCAAAGAGCCGCATTTTTTCGCCACCGACCTGGGGAGTTACCCCTTTATCAAGACGTTGGAAGACTATACCGATCTCTTCGCCGGGAGCACTTCGACCCATCTGAGTGTTGGCGAAGCGTCGGTCTATTACCTCCGCTCCTCGACGGCCATCTCCAACATCCGCGAGTTCAATCCCGACGCAAAGATCATTGCCATGTTCCGCAACCCGGTAGACATGGTGTACTCGCTGCACTCGCAATTGCTCTATTGGTCCGAAGAAACCGAGCCCGATTTTGAGACTGCCTGGCGTTTACAGGAGCGGCGCAGGCAAGGTCTCGACCTGCCGTCGAGCTGCCGCGAGCCTCAGCTGGTGCAGTATGCTCAGATGGGTCAGTTTGGGACCCAGACCGAGCGGCTGCTCTCCATATTCCCGCGGCAGCAGGTGAAGCTGATCCTGTTTGACGATTTCGCCGGTTCCCCTCAGAGGGTCTACGAGGACGTCATCGACTTCCTGGGCGTTCCGCAAGACAACCGGAATGAGTTCCCCCGAATCAATGACAACAAACGGGCACGACTCACCTGGTTGAAGGATTTCATCCGCCGACCTCCCACCGGGCTGCGCCGAGCGTACCACCGGGTCAAGGAAACGGTGGGTGCAGAGCGACTGGGTGCTATAAAGAAGGAAATTCTAACCCTGAATACGGTAACAGAGAAACGGCCGGCACTGACACCGGCGCTCCGTGCCGAGCTGGTGGATGCGTTCCGTGGCGAGGTCGCCCTTCTATCTCGAATCTTGAACCGAAACTTGAGCCATTGGGGATGAATCTGCCTCAGACGAGGTCGATCGTCGCCCGATGCCACGCGTTGTTGTTATAACCTTTGACGTTCCACGTCGAGTCGACGTTCGGTGGCTGAGTGACCCCCGTGGTGTCCGAGGCACGGACCAAGAGCGTGTGACGCCCGCGTGTGAGGTTCAACGTCGCCTCCCATAGCGACCAGGTCCACGCTTCCCCTTTGGTCACGATCCGCGCCTGCGTCCAGTCGTGCCCCTCGTTAGAAGACACCTCGACTGCGGTGAGCGGACGACCGCCTGAACCCACTGCCCACCCATACACTTGAACCCGGCCTGCCGGGACCGCATGCGCCGGCGTGGGGTGCAGGATAACGGAATTGAGGGGGATTTCACTCAGAGCGGCACCAC
>JACMIX010000420.1 GCA_014380935.1 Gloeobacterales cyanobacterium ES-bin-141
TCAGCCATCGGTTCAATATGACGGGTCTGATGCTTACAGTCCTTTGGTCTCATCTAATTCCTCAAGCACGACCAGGGTCGGAACCAGGCGCGGAACAAATACTTGCAAGCTCCTCGGCAAGCATTCGACTTCGAGCGGCGTCGTTCCAATCACTTCTCCGTCAATAACGACTACCTGGGGCGGGTCTGTGACAATGCGCAACTTACTTTCTCGCAGATGACCGATATTTTGCATCTGGGCCGGCAGATCGCGCATGGCTGTCCACAGCAAGTGGTAGCCCGCTGCGACCGCCTCCAGGGGAGTGGTTGCCGCGACGACGGTCACATCCAGCTTCCCGTCATCGGGGCGAACTTCACCCGGCCCCTGGGCAAGGATAGAAGTGGGCGGCGCAATATTGGCCACGGTGACAGCTACCGCGTCGAAGATAAGACGCTCTTCGCGGGTTTCCAGCTCAACGGTAAAGGTTGCTAGTTCCCCCAATTGTTGAAGGCCAGACAAAATATAGGCGAACGGGCCAAGCAGCGTTTTGCTCTCGCGTGAAGTGTTCTGAACGGTCAGAGCTTCAAATCCGACACCCGCAAGCAGGAGCATAATGCGGCCATTGCAGCGGGCCGTGTCGATACGGCGGATGTGGCCGTCGAGAATGACCTCCAGAGCAAGTGGTAGATCCATGGGCAGGCCAAGTGCCACGGCCAGGGCATTGGCCGTGCCCCTAGGAATGATCCCCATCGGAATGGCGGTCCCGGATAGAATCTGGGCCACTTCTGAGAGCGTGCCATCACCACCGGCCGCGATCACGCGCCCGGCACCGCTTGCGACCGCCTCACGGGCGCAATGCTCGGCAGTGCGCTCGTGAGTAGTCAGGGCAACGTGCAAGTCCAATTCGGGACCGAGGAATTCCTGTATGAAGGTCAGGTCTCCTTGCGGATCAGTCTGGCCTGCAACGGGGTTGAAGATGAGCCAGGTATTGCCTTCCATATGCTCATCGTGTCATACGTGTTTGCTAGCGGCGGATAACTGATGCCGGTTGTTGGACATCGAGATGCGGGTAGAGCGGGAACCGTTCGCACAGGCTCGCGACGCGCGTGCGGCAGTCGTCCGTCATTGCCGTATCGTCCGGGTTTTGCAGCCGGTCCGCGAGAATGTCACCTATCTCAACGAATTCTCCAGTTCCCAGCCCGCGGGTGGTCATGGCCGGGGAGCCAAGCCGCAGGCCGCTCGTGACGAAGGGGGATTGCGGGTCGAAGGGGACGGTGTTTTTGTTGGCGGTGACATTGATTTCGCTGACCAGGGCATCGGCCTGCTTGCCGGTCAGGTTGACCGAACGCAGATCGACCAGCATCAAGTGGTTGTCAGAGCCACCCGAGACAAGTGAGAAACCGCGCTCCATCAACCGTCCTGCCAAAGTCTGGGCATTGGCGATGACGTTGGCGGCATAGGTGCTGAACTCAGGTTGTAGGGCTTCGCCAAAGGCGACGGCCTTGGCGGCGATGACGTGTTCGAGTGGACCGCCCTGGGTTCCGGGAAAGACGGCCTTGTCCAGTTTTTTGCCGAGCACTTCATCCCGGCACAGAATAAGACCGCCGCGCGGACCCCGCAAAGTCTTGTGGGTCGTTGTAGTAACGACATCGCATAGGGAAACGGGACTTGGATGATGACCGGTGGCAATCAACCCGGCAATATGGGCGACATCGGCGAGCAAATATGCACCGACCTCGTCCGCGATCTGGCGAAAACGCTCGAATTCGATGATGCGAGGGTAAGCCGAGTAGCCGCAGATGATCATTTGGGGACGGTGGCGCAGGGCAAGCTCCCGTACCTGATCAAAATCGACGCGGTGCGTCTCGGGATGGACTCCATAGTGAACGGCTTGAAAATACATCCCCGAGGAGTTGACCGGTGAGCCGTGGGTGAGGTGCCCGCCGTGAGAGAGGTCCATACCCAGAATCGTATCGCCCGGCTTGAGTAGAGCCAGGTACACAGCCGCATTGGCCTGCGCACCCGAATGGGGCTGCACATTCGCGTGGGCGGCACCAAAGAGGCTTTTCGCACGGTCGATAGCGATTTGCTCGATCTCGTCGATGAACTCGCAACCACCGTAGTAGCGCTTGCCGGGCAGACCCTCTGCATATTTGTTGGTCAGTACCGAACCCTGGGCCGCCATAACCGCGGCGGAGGTGAAATTTTCGCTGGCAATCAACTCAATGTGGGAACGCTGCCGCCCCAGTTCGCGGTCGATCCATCCGGCTACCAGGGGATCGCTTTGCTGCAGGTAATCCATCGTCACCGTGGACCTCTAGAATGACGTCTTGCGCAATCCGTATTGTATCCGCTCGGACGTCACTGACCATGCTGGTCGTCGCAGGCCCCGATGCTGACCCAGGCGCTCGCACCGTCCGTCCAGTGTTCTTTTTTCCAGATGGGCGCATTGTGCTTGAGCGTGTCGATAGCATACTGGCAAGCAGCAAAAGCCTCGGCTCGGTGCGGCTGACCCACGGCTACCACCACACTGACTTCTCGAATACGAAGCTTGCCGAGACGATGGTGAATGGCAACTTTGCCGGTGCCGGGCCAACGCGCCCGGATCTGGTCTGCTATCTGCGCGAAAACTCGCAAAGCCATGGGCTCATAGGCTTCGTACTCAAGAAACGCCACAGCCCGACCGGCTGTGTTGTCACGCACGGTCCCGAGCATGAAAACCACGGCTCCCTGCCCGGGTGCTTGGGCACCTTCAAGTATCGACTCGATATCAATCGTGCTCAAAGTAAAGGCAAAATCACCGTCATTGCGAGTCTGCGTAAGCATGCTATCCACCACTGACAGGGGGAATCAAGACAAGTTCGTCGCCTTCATGCAGTTCGGTGTGGGCAGGGACGAACTGCTGATTGATGCCAAAGCGCACAACTGGTTCCCACCGTTCAAGGTCGGGGTGGTCTCTCACAAGTCGCTCGTGTACCTGAGTGCAGGTTGTACCACCTGGCAATTCAAGCTCAACTTCGGCAAGGTTGTAGGCTTCGCGGTAAGCGGCAAAAAGCTTGAGAACAATTTTCATGCGTTCTACTGACATGATTCATTAACGCCTGCTGCTTATTGTAGCCAAGGCCAAAAAAAAGGCCGGAAGCTTTCCCTTCTCCCGGCCTTACCCCCATCGTTCTCATGCTGCATCTGTTGTCGCATGGGCATGCCCGGAGGCGCGTCTACCTGAGGGGGGATTCGGCCTCGAAGTCACCCGATCTTCCCCCGGACTTGGCGAGTAGACGGATCCCCTCGATAGTCATGTCCTTTTGAAGCGCCTTGGCCATGTCGTAGAGGGTCAGGGCCGCGACGCTCACGGCTGTCAGGGCCTCCATTTCCACGCCTGTCTGCGCCTGGGTCTTGACGGCAGCTTTGAGATGAAAGCCTGGTAGGTCGGGCTCAGCATTCACTTCAAGTTCGACTGCACTGAGTACAAGCGGATGGCACAAAGGGATCAGGTCGGCCGTACGCTTGGCTGCCATGATCCCTGCCAGACGTACCGTGGCGAGCACATCTCCCTTGGGTGTGTTGCCCGCCAGAATTGCCGCGAGTGTATCGGGACGCATGCGTACCCTGGCCTCGGCAATCGCCGCACGAACAGCAATGGGTTTGGCCGAGACATCCACCATATGAGCCTGTCCTTGAGCATCAAGGTGTGAAAGGGATTGCATCTGCACCTTCCGTATGTTTTCTAATTTATAAGCATAAATACTTAGGTATTTGCAGAAATCGCGTTACAATAAGGGGGTTGCCGAGGTGCGAGGGGAGCAACAATTGCGTAGGGAGCAGTAAGGCCGTGTTCTACAGATTGTCTGAGCAATATCGTTACTTCGTCCATGAGCTGATCGTCAACTTGCAAGCCCTGGCGATTGTGATGGAGCGTCGAGGCTATCTTGCTTCCTGCTACACCTGCGGCGAGGACGCGGCGAGTGCGTCTTTCATCATTAGTCTCGCTCCCAATCATTTGGTTCGTTTTCTGGTCTCTGATTATGGCATGACCTGGACCGAGATTCGTGATGACCGCGAGTTGATGAAGCTTGAAGGGGCCGAGGCGATTTCTCAGCTGCAAGAATTGACCGATGCCATCAAGCACGGGGTGGCCGACCAGAAGGTTGTGCTGCCGGTCCACTAGCAAGTGGCTATGATTAATACTGAATCTGGTGGGTGAGCTTTCTAACTATGGACAGCCCTTTGTTGTTTTTCATCCCGATCGGTCTGTTGCTGCTTTTCGTGCCGACGGTCCTTTTCTTGCTGTACCGTAGCGGACAGCGTTTTTTCTAGCTGTATTGCACGTGCTAGATCTAGCGAGGGTTCACCTCGAAACAACTGATAAAGTACTCGCGGGCCTGATTTGCTCCGTGGGTTCTTGTACCCTGTCTCCGATTGACCGGGAAAATTATTTCGGCTCTTTGTGCCGCTCGATTATGGGTCAGCAGGTATCGACGCGTGCTGCACAAGCCATCTACGGGCGCTTCTGCACGCTTTATCCGGCAGCGGTGCCGACGCCTGCCCTGGTCCTGGCTTCCGCTACAGATACATTGCGGGGTTGCGGGTTGTCGGAGCGCAAAGCCCACTATGTCCGGCACCTGGCCGAGCAGTTCCACAATGGGGTGCTGAGTCATCTGGACTTGGACAGACTGACGGATGAGGAAGTGATCGCTCAGTTGACGCAAATCAAGGGCGTTGGTTGTTGGACTGCTCAGATGTTTCTGATTTTTGCGCTCCACCGGCCAGATGTCCTACCCGTGGACGACCTGGGTTTGAAGAAGGCCGTACAATTGCACTACGGCTTCGACCACCTGCCCACGGTAAACGAGTTGCAGACTGTTGCCCTGGTCTGGCAGCCCTATAGAAGTGTAGCTACCTGGTATTTGTGGCGCAGTCTGGATGTCAGGTAATCTGCCTACGTATGTAGACAGATGCTAGTCTCATCGGCAGTCTTCAGACTGAAGATCAGGAAGGCCCTTACGACCTCGAAGGATGTGGGTATGCAGACGAAACTCATCGCACGGATAAGCACAGGCACAATAGGGCTTGCTGTACTTTTGCTCGTTGGTTGCAGTCCAGGCGCACCGGGAAGTGAATCGGCCCGCGATGCTGCCTCGTACGCTGGCAAAGCAGTAGATGAAGCGGGTCAAGCACTTAACGAGCAAGCCGATGCCGCAGCAGGCAAGGTACAGACGGCGGCTTCCAGGCTCGATAACAAAATTGACCGCGCAGCCGGTTCGGTACAACAAGGTATCGCAGACGCGACCATCAGCAGCAAGGTCAAGGCACTGTTGATTGGCGATCCCCTCGTTCAGGGCAAGCTGATTGACGTGGAAAGCAAGGCCGGGGTGGTCAGTCTAGAAGGTGTGGTCGAGAACAACCGGGCTCGTTATCGTGCCGTCGAGGATGCCCGCGCTGTCGAAGGTGTCGTCGAGGTTGTCGATCGGCTGACTGTTAAGCAGTAGCGCGGCGATGGGTTCAGAACTTCAGTGCACCTGGAGTAGCATTGGTTTCACTGCTTTGAGCAAGCTTCGGCGATGAATTTTGTTGTGATGCCGGTTGGTTGGGATGAATACCGCCAGGAACTCAATGCCGTTCGCCGAGTCGTTTTTATCGAGGAGCAACGGGTTCCCGAGCATCTCGAAACCGACGCCTGGGATGGCAGGAGTCTGCATGTCCTCGCCTGCGATCTCGCGCAGAACCCGATTGGTTGTGGCCGGCTGCTACCGGACGGGCACCTTGGTCGCATGGCGGTTCTAAACGCGTGGCGCGGACAGGGTGTGGGGCGGGCCATTCTCGCACGTCTGCTGGGTCTCGCCCGCGAGAGTGGCATGAACAACATCGAGATCAGCGCCCAGGTTCATGCGCTTGAGTTCTACCGAAAGGCGGGATTCAAGGTATATGGAGATGTCTACGAGGAGGCTGGTATACCCCACTGCACCATGCACTTATGGTTGGGTTTGCGCAGAGGTTCCAGCCTTTGATAGAGGGATGTTTCAGGCTGCGATTGTTAGCTTGAGGGTGTGAATGATACGTAAGAGTAGCTATTAACCCATGAATTATCTCGTTGCAGTATTGCCTGATCGCATTCAGGCAGAAGAAGCCTACACGGCCCTTGAAAAACAAGGCATACCCAGGAACTGCATGTCTATCCTGGGCAGGGGTTACAAGAGTGCGGATGAATACGGCCTGATCAATCCCAACCAGCAGGCCCGCAAACGAGCCACGTGGACTTCTTACCTGGTGGTACCGTTCGGTTTTGTGGCCGGTTACTTGTTCAATGTGCTGACCGGAATCGAGATATTTGCCTGGGCGGGTGCCGTGGGCAATCACATCATTGGCGGCATCCTGGGTGCCGGCGCGGGTCTGATGGGTAGCTTCTTCTTCGGGGGCTGGTCTGGTCTCAGGGAAAGCGGGGATGCCCTCTCCTACCGCAACCGTCTCAATGCCGGGAAGTACCTGATCGTAGTCGAGGGGGCCGAAAGCCTGACCCGCGAAGCAACCCGCGTACTACGCCAGTTCGAACCCGAGAACCTCCAGGGCTACGTGGAACCCGAACCGGTCCAGCGTTGAGAGTTGGGGAGGCCGTACTGCTGGTGAGACAGATAGAAAGCATGCTCAAATAAGGTCCATGGTGAGAATATTCCCCTGGACCCGAACGGTCTTGTTACTTATCGCTACCGTGTCATGCAGATCACGCACTGCCTTCACATCGCCCTATTCGTCTCCGACCTTGAACGGGCAGAGTACTTCTACCGCAACATACTCGGGTTACAGAAGCTAGAACGCACCCTCAAATTTCCGGGTGCCTGGTATGAAGTCGGAACACTGCAAGTTCATCTCATCCTGGTCACCGAGGTCCCACAGGATATTGTCGAGCCAGAGAAGTTGGGCCGCAATCGCCATCTGGCCTTTGCCGTCACCGACCTGAGCGCGGCCAAAGCACGTCTGCACACTCACGGACTTGCGCTGCAGATGAGCGCGTCCGGCCGCGCCGCCCTATTTGTCCAGGACCCGGACGGCAACGTTGTCGAGTTAAGTCAACTTGGTGAGATATCTGTAACAGGTACGTGAAGTTTTGCTCTTTCTTAATACGGGGTGTTAGTTATCCGGCAAATTGTGAAGCCTGATACATATCCGTTGCAAAGGACTTAATGCACCCCGGCCCTTCTGAGGCAGAAATTATCGGTGAGTCGGCGCTCAGATATGCCGTCCCGGACCAGTCGAGCAGTTCACCCGCACCGGTTCTGGCTGGTTCGTATCGGGAGCGGTTGCTCAATTACCTGGTCGCCCGCATGCGCAGTTCCCTGGAACTGCAAACCATACTCGATACGGCGGTGCAGGAACTCTGTTCTGTGCTGGGTGCTGACCGCACGGTGATTTATCGCTTTGACAAGGGCTGGCGAGGACAGGTCATCAGTGAAGCCCTCTCAGAGAACACCACATCCGTTTTGGGCCGAATCGGCAGCGACAATTGTTTTCCACAGGAGTACGCCTGGCGTTACCGCAACGGCCGAGTCCGCGCCATCGCCGATATTCAAGATGCTGGACTCGATCCGTGTCATGTAGATTTTCTCAACCAACACCACATACGGGCCAATGTAGTAGTTCCCATCTTTCAGGGAAGTGCCCTGTGGGGTTTGCTCGTCGCGCATCAATGCCACGTCCGCCAGTGGAGCACCGACGAAACCGAACTGCTGAGCGCGGTTGCCGAGCACTTGTCGGTTGCCATCCGCCAGGCGTACCTGCTCAAGCAAGTCCGCCGTCAGGCCGAGCGCGAGCAACTTTTACTTGATATCACCCAACAGCTGCGTTCTACGCTGGACCTCGAAACCATTCTCAGCACGGCCACGGTCCGTTCCAGGACAGCATTGCGAGTTGACCGCGTCGTTGCCTATCGCCTGAAGGCGAGCGGTGGTACCTGCTGTAGTGAGAGTGTTGGGGTTGGCTATCCCTCCTTACTGCACCAGAGTTATGGACCCGAGTGTGTTCCGGAGGCGTATCTGGAGTTTTACTGGTCGGGGCGTGTCAAGGCGATCAGCGATCTTGCGGCAGTGGACCTCAGCCCCTGCCATATGCAAATGCTGGATATAGGCCAGATACGTGCCTTTCTGGTTGTGCCGGTCCTGAGTGGTGGCAAACTGTGGGGGCTACTCGCCGCTCACCAGTGTGACGGACCACGAGACTGGCAGGAGGAAGACATCACCCTGCTGAAGACCGTCGGTGAACAGGTGGGTATTGCCCTCGAGCACGCGGAACTTCTCTCCCAGTCACTCGGGCATCAGGTGCTGCTCGAAGAGCAAAATGCCGAGCTTCAGAAGGCACGCTTGGCCGCTGAGGAAAGTTCACGTCTTAAGTCTGAGTTTCTTACCACCATCTCCCACGAGTTGCGCACCCCTCTAAATGGAATCATCGGCACCATGGAGCTAGTCCGCTCAGAATGTGAGGATAACCCAGACCAATGGGACTTACTCACCATGGGTCTGAGTTCGGCGGACGAACTGCTGAGGCTCGTGAGCAACATTCTCGACATGAGCAAAATTGAAAGCGGACCAATCGGGATCACCTATGAACGGGTCGATCTAGAACGGTTGGTAAAAGAGGTCGTCGCCCTTTTCGAGATTCAGGCCCGACAAAAATCCATCAAACTCATCGTGGACGTGCCGTCAATCTTGAGCGTGCATGCGGACGAGCAACGCCTGCACCAGGTGCTAACGAATGTGATCGGCAATGCTATCAAGTTCACTCACACGGGCCACGTCATCGTGCGCGCGATGCCCTGTGCGCAGACGAGGCATCTGAACCTCGAGATTCAGGACACGGGGATCGGCATTGCGCCCGAGCACCACTCCCAGCTGTTCCAGCCGTTTGTGCAGGTGGATGGTTCTTCGAAGCGCCGTTACGGAGGCACGGGTCTAGGTTTGGCCATCAGCAAAGAACTCATCGAGCAAATGGGTGGCCAGATCCAGTTGTCGAGTCTCGGTGAGGGTCAGGGTACGTGCGTGAGCATCGTGTTGCCCGAGGCGGCTGCCCGCGGGTAGTTTCACCTACTCACAGCCCCCGCCTGGAGCTTCCCCGATGTCTGGCCTGTGCTACTCTGTGCTGCAAAACAGGCACCTCGGGGAATCGCAATCATGGCCCGCTGTATTCTTGCTGTCCTTCTGGCTATGAGTTTGAGTGCAATGCCGCTCTTAGCCCTCGAACGTCCCTTCGGTACGCTCAGGGAGCAAGCTGACCTCCAGCAACAGTGGCTTACCAGGCGTCTTGACACCGTACTGCCACCGCTGATGCGCCGGTACGGCGTAGACATGTGGGTGGTACCCATGCGCGAGTACGCCGAGGACCCGGTGTTCAGTTCGCTCGTATCACCGACGACCTTTGCTGCTCGACGCCGGACGATCTACGTCTTCTTCGACCGGGGTTCCCAAAAGGGTGTCGAGCGTCTTGCCCTCGGAGGTTCCTCCCAGGGGGGTGTATTCGAAGCGGTGCGCTCGACCAAAACGCTTCCTGGTGGCATCCAGGCAGAGTTGTGGGGTGACCAGCAGTGGCAGTTGCTCAAGCAGACAATTGCCGAGCGCAATCCACGCACGATCGCCATTGATATCTCACGCACGTTCGCCTTCGCTGACGGCCTGACAGCCGGAGAATACGAAGGCATGCGCGAAGCCCTCGGCCCCGAGTGGACCGCACGCTTTAAGCCTGCTGAGGGTTTAGCCGTGGACTTGATTGCCACACGTCTTCCTGAGGAGGAGGTGTTTTACCAGAAGCTTAATGTGCTGGTCTGGGATGTACTTTCGACTGCTTTCTCAAACAAGGTCATCACCCCCGGTGTTACCCACACTGAGGACGTGGTCTGGTGGATGAGACAACGGGTCAATGACCTGGGACTCGGCACCTGGTTTCATCCCTCAGTCGAGGTGCAGCGTCAGGGTATGACTGCGGCTGCACTCGGAGACAACCCGGTCATCGAGAGGGGCGATGTGCTCCATTGCGACTTCGGGATCACCGCTTTACGTCTTAACAGCGATACCCAGCACATGGGTTACGTGCTCAAGGAAGGCGAGTCGGCTGTGCCCACGGGGATCAAGCAGGCCCTGGCCACTTCGAACCGCTTGCAGGACATCACCCTCTCAGAAGTGCGCCCGGGCCGAACCGGCAACGAAATTCTCAAGTCTGCCCTCACTCGCATGAAGAGCGAAGGTATCGACGGCACCATCTACTCCCATCCAATCGGTATGCACGGCCACGGTGCCGGTCCGCTCATCGGTTTATGGGATTACCAGGAAGGTGTCCCCGGACGCGGCGACCACCGGGTGATCCCGAATCAGTGGTTCTCAGTCGAATTGCAAGCGACTTCGCCCGTACCTGAGTGGGGCGGCCAGAAGCTGCGCTCGGCACAGGAAGAGGACATCATTATTGATGCCGTGGGAAAGTCGCGCTGGGCCTATCAGCGTCAGACCGAGTTTCACCTGGTGAGGTAGCACCAAGAGCTTGACAAGTGTTCAGGCACCAACCAAAACTATTCCATGGCTGAAATCGTACGCGAAGCGGGAACACCTGACTCCCTGAACCGGGAGATCAACCGGCGCACCTTTGTCAAGCAAGCCGGTCTCGCCGGGGCCGCGCTCCTGGGGACGCAACTATTGCCTCAGATGGCGGGGTCCGCTGAAGATGCACCCAACATTCTGGTCGTCATCGTCGATCAGTTGCGCGCTCCGCAATGGTTCCCCGACGAGCGCACCCTAGATAGTTTGTTACCGGCGTTTGCCCGCCTGCGTAAAGGAGCGGTAAATTTCGCCCGCCATTACACAGCCGCCAATGCTTGCACTCCCTCACGGGCGAGCCTGATCACCGGGCTTTACTCGCACCAGACAGGAGTGCTCGTCACCCAGCTTGACGACTCAGAACCGACCCTCGATCCCCGCTTCCCCACCTGGGGTAGAGCACTACGCGAGCGGGGCTACCGGACTTCCTGGTTCGGCAAGTGGCACCTGTCCCTGGGCAAGACGCTGGAGACACATGGATTTGGCGGCGGAACCTTTCCTGATCCCGAGGGGCAGGCCGGTGAGGGCCTCAAGGCAGACCCGGGCATTGTCAGCCAGTTCGAAGGCTGGCTGGGCCGTGAGGGAAACAAAGGTCCCTGGTGCACGACCATCAGTCTCGTCAACCCACATGACATCGCCTGGTACCCGCGGGGCAGCCGCCGTACTGCCGAGGAACGTGACCCACCGCGTGTCTTCACGCAGTTGCCTGCCAACTTCGAGACGCCCGCCCAGTTGAGACAACACGACAAGCCGAGAGAGCAACTGGCCTTTCAGGTATTTGCCGATGCTGCATTCGGTGTGATGAGGTTCAACGGTCCCGGTGCAAAGGAGGCCTGGCTGAGAATGCTCGACCTTTATCTATTTGTTCAGCAGCAGGCGGACAAGCAACTGGGCCGCGTCCTCGACATCCTGGCCCGTTCTCCGAATGTTGAGCGTCGGACGGTTGTGGTTCTGACCTCGGACCATGGTGAGTACGGAGGCTCCCACGGTCTGCGCGGCAAATCGGGAGCGGCTTACGAGGAAGCGATCCGCATCCCACTGATCGTGAAAGACTTTACCGGCCGTTTCGTCCGGCAGCCCGAGACCGACCGCCTGCAACTGACCTCGAGCGTGGACGTTTTCGGTCTGCTGCTGAGCCTGGCTGAGGGGGAGGCCTGGCGCAAGGACCCGAAACTAACCCACCTGGCCGGGCGTCACGACCTGGCTGCCCTCCTGCGCGAGCCCGAGGCACCGGGCCGGGCGTTTGTTTTACACACTACTGATGAACCCTGGATACAACAGATCCCACCAACACGGGCGCTCAAGAATCTGGCCGCACATATCGTCGCCTACCGTACCCCGGTAGCCAAACTGGTCCTCTATCGCCGCTGGAAACCAGGTACCCTCGACCCGGTCTCAGCCGACGGCGAGACGGAATTGTACGACTACAGTACAGAGTCGGGCCGCCTGGAACTGAGCAACGTTTATAAGACAAACCCGGCCCTGCTCAAACGACTCACAGATGAGTTGCAGGAGGTGTTTGCGAACGAGTTACGCGCCGAGTTGCCAGACTCCCTACAGGTCGTTCGTCAGGCAGCTGTTCGCAACTACCAGAATTTTCTGAAGCAGATGAACTCTTAAGCGATTTCAAGCGCTGCTTCAGTTGGCTTAGATAATAAATTATTGCGTTGTGCAACTGAGCACGTTCGGAAGGACTGACGAATATATCGAGGGGGTTGATATCGAGCACAAAATCGCTCTTGATGCCAATGGGTACCAGGTGCTTACCCGGCACTTCAATACCAAGGAACGGCAGTGCCCGCTTATTCAGTTGCTCGTACAACCACAGAACATCGCTGTCTTGCACGTCTTGATCCTGTATACTTCCGGCAATTGAATCTTCGCTCAGGGAGACAAGTGCTGTCAGGTTGAACAGGGGACTGTTTGAGACAAGACATTTAGTCTCTTCCCTGGTGGGCAGCACTCCCCAGCCAAACCTATCCAGAAGCTTGGCCAGGCTTCGAACTGGAATAGCACTTTGAGTATCGCTGATGTCCGGTGCAATCAGCAAAGACGGCTGGTCTTTGATTGAATTGCCCGTGTAATCGAGACTCTCTCTAATTTGCCGGAGCTGGCGCTCGCTCTGTTTTGTGCATTTTTTAACAGCTACTCTGGTAACCTCGAGGTCTCCTTCGAGGTCACCCAGGATTTCCAGCAAGGCGATGTATTTGCACCCGAGACTATGACCTACCCAGAAGTAATTTGCATCTTCCCGATAAATGTCACAGGCAAAACCCATCCGCTTTGCCTCTTGGGAAATTACCTGTCGGAGGACAGCCTGCTCTTTCAGTAAGTTGATAGCGATGGGCCAGTGACTGAAACTAAATCTGAATGGCAGGGCAATGACCGTGTAGCCCGCTTGAAAAAACTCTCCAAGCAGGTGTCGATAAAAGATGGTCGGGAAAGTTCCGAAGAAAGCGCCGCCTATAAACTGAACAACACCCTTGGGCTCTGGGTGGATACTGACCCAACTGGAGGAAAGCGGTATAAAACGAGGTTGTGAACGCATGGGGGTAATTCCAAAAAAATTTATAAGCAGGTTTGAACAGTTGGGCGCAGAGTGTAAAGCGATGTTGAGTCGCTTTACACTCTGCGACCCCTGGGCCGGACCATACCTGGTCAGACCCTAATTAACCGACTCCACGAGCTGTCTGGAAGTGGTCAGATCAGAGATCATCGACTCAAAGACGGGAGTGAGGAGGTTCAATGCCTTTCCACTTGCAATCGCCAGTGTGTAATTGATCTGGTCAAAATCGATGTCACTGGTGTTCGTGTTGGCTGGAAAGTCATTGGGCAGGAAAGTGCCACGAGTTTCAGGATTTAACAGAACGCTTGCTCTCCGAATAGGAGGGTTATTAATCACTACAAAGAGTTCCACATACCCACGGATTTCGATTTGAGGCTCCGGATTTGCGAGCACTGTCTCGGTAAGAATGGGCAGCAGTTCGACGGACGCAGTTTTGCCCGCGGGCAGATCGAATTCGCCAAAATACCGGTTGGTCGTACCGTCCCTGGTCGGTGTTATAAACTGGTTGGTCCCTGCGACATCGACAGCAATAGTAGCGTTGTTCTCGATTAACCTATTTGCCGCATCCGGAGAATTCGGGTCATCCGGCAAACTAATAAAGAACTCAATCCTACATTTGATGTCTCTGTCCTCCAGGTTGGAAACGGTAAGAAAGTAGCCCTGAACCACTCGACGGGCAACTACTTGAAGGTTAGCCGGAAGGATCGCCCGTGGGGCAATCGGCTTTACCAACAATTCAAACGTTGAAACTTCCATGTCATCCTCTCCAATGAAACGTGCTTGGATATATTTGGTGTATTTAAGCCTGTGAAGTAGGCGGAGTTGCTGTCACCAGGGCAACACCAATGACAAGCTACATCAGACAAACACGTAAGTCTAACCAGGCGTATACAGCTTTACGCTGTAAAGCGAATAGTGAGAAAAAATTTGGGTAAACACTTATTCAGTAGAAAATATATGTTTGTGGATTGTGTGTTCGCCCGAAACCCTCAGAGGTCACAGACCATCGTCTTGCTGGGCAACCAGCAAGGAACACGGAGCATTGCGAAGCAGGTACTCACTGACGCTGCGCTTGAAGAGTTTTTCCCAGAAGCCCATGCTTCCCCTGGTCATCACGATCAGGTCTACTTCCTGTGCCTGTGCAAACTCGCAGATTTTGCTGCTCGGTTCACCGGTTTCGAGGTACAGACGAGCAGGTATTCCCGAGTCGGCGAAGTGCTCGAGAACGGGGGCAAGTTTTTGCTCAAAGCTCTGCAAAGCATCAACAGGCAGGGGTGTGACGCGGTCGTATTCGTGTTGGCTGGCAAAGTCGAGATATTCCTTGGGATGCACGACGTGCAGTACCAGGACTTCTGTAGACCTTGCCAGGGCATAATCAATGACCACGGCAACGGCAGGGGCGGCACTGTCAGAGTCGGCACATAGTACAAGCACCTTGCGGTAGAGCGAACAGGCTCCAATCATCATTTGCTCCCGAGCAGTCGGACCTGAAATACTGATTTTCACACTGAGCTAGAGAATCATCTGGCCCATCAAGACTGTAACTGCCTCCCCGCCAATCCGCGGTCCGTCCGGGCGCAACTCAACGTGAACCCGTCCCGGGCGGCCCATGCTGTCGCCTTGTTCGAGGACAAGGCGCTCACCAGTGGCGAGGCCTCGCTCACGCAACCAGACAGCAAGCGGCCCGCTCACCGAACCTGTCACCGGGTCCTCCGAGATTCCGCAGGCCGGGGCAAAGAACCGGGAGTGGGCGTGGTTGGCAGGATCAATGGTCTCGGGTGTAAAGACGCACAGGCCCCTGAGATCAGACTGCGCGCTTGCCCGCTCAAGCGCGGTCCAGTCGGGCTTCAACGCCCATAATTGAGCTAACTCGCGTACACCCAGAAGCACGTCGCGCTCGCCCGTGAGGACCACCGGCAGGTCCAGGCACGCATCCGCGGGGCAACCCAGGGCTCGGAGCAACTCCTCCACTTCGGGACACGGCTCAAACCGGGGTACGGGCAGCCCAAGCCATATCCAGCGTGTCTCCCCCCGCCAGTCCACGCTCACGGGCAATACTCCGCTGCGAGTTTCGATGTAGAGGATTTGTTGGGTTCCGGGCTCAAGCCGGTAGCGACCCTCCTCGGCCAGGGCATGAAAAGCGGCTACAGTCGCGTGTCCGCACAGCCCGACTTCTACAGTCGGGGTAAACCAGCGGATGCGCAGGTCAGCTTCTGCCACCGTGGAGGGCAAGATGAAGGCGGTCTCGGGACAGTTGATTTCCCGGGCGATCCGCTGCATCTGTGTATCGGTGAGCCCGTCCGCTTCGAGCACCACCCCGGCAGGATTGCCTGTGAAGGGCTCACTGGTAAACGCATCGATAGTCTGAACGGTAATTTTGTTCATCGGGCTGGTGTCAAGACTCCCCAGTCGCTTATCTTAATTTGGGTAGCTCGGTATGTGCTCTGTTTTTAACAGGAAACTGGGCAGGCTGAGAATAGTTCCATCTTCGCGGGAGCTGTGAGGTTTCCCGTAGAGATAGTCGAGATATTAATTGGTCTCTCAATGAAACTCGGGGTATGGCGAGTGCGTCAGTGGACAACGGTTCTGTTAGGTGTGTGGTTGTGGTGTGCAAGCGGATTCTGGCTTGGGCTCCCGGCTGCGCAGGATGCCACGCTGATCGTGGTCCGCAGTCCAGAACAGAGTTCCTGGGACATCCTGCAAGGACGCCTTGAAAGACTCAACCTGCCCTACCGGGTAGTGAACCTGGCCGACCTCAATGTCAACCGTCTGGGAGGTGCCAAGGTCATCTTCCTGCCCGGTGTCACGCGGCTCTCTACCGAGCAGGCCTACACCATCCGGCAGTGGGTGCAGCAGGGAGGACGGCTGATCGGTAGCGGCCCGGTCGGCATGGCCTCTGATCCCGAAGTGCGTGAAGTCTTCAAGCAATTGTTCGGTGCCTATTGGGGAGAGGATCTCACCGGGCTTGACCGGCTTGCGGTCGAGCCCGCGCAAGAATGGGCCAAACGCGGCAATATCAACGGTTCAGTTCAGGGCGGTCTGCTGGTCCGCACAGACCTCGGTTCGACCATCGCGGCCCGGTGGGCCAGCAACCCCGAGCGTCCTGCGGTCCTGACCACTCCTGAGAGCATCTACCTCGGTTGGAACTGGGGAAGTGCTTCGGCTTTGTTTGATCGCGAGTGGCTGATAGCGTCTCTTGAACGTTTCGTACCGGGTGTTGCGGCCAATCAGTACAAGGTGGCCCCGGTAGAAGCGGCAGCCATGCAAAAAGAACTCGAAAGCGTCCTCGGCCGAGTGGAAAGTGCCCTGCTCACCTCCGATGCCAGCTCGAACGACCCGCAAAAATTTCCCCAGCAGTACCGCGACGCCATTGCCCACGCCCGCCAGACCCTCAAAGACCTACCGGGCCTGCTCAAGGGGGGCATGGATATCCAGGCGCGGGCCGCCTGGGAAGAAGCGATCGAGGACCTCTGGAGCCACTATCCAACCTCTCCGCTCACGGCCTTGCCAGAAGTGCGGGCGATCTGGCTTGATCGCGGCACGATCGTGAGTGCAGGCTCCGAGCAGGCGCTGACGCTCCTCTTCGACCGCCTGGCCAAGGCCGGGATCAACACGGTCTTCTTTGAAACCGTCAACGCGGGTTACACCATTTATCCAAGTTCGGTCGCCCCGACCCAGAACCCATTAATCAATAATTGGGACCCACTCGCCGCCGCCGTGCGGCTCGCCCATGAGCGGCGCATGGAGCTACACGCCTGGGTATGGGTTTTTGCTGCCGGTAACACCCGGCACAACGTCAAGGTCAACCTGCCCCAGGAGTATCCGGGACCGGTGCTCACAGCTCACCCCGATTGGGCACAAAAAGGTCTCAAGGGCAACCTGCGGCCCGCAGGGCAGCCGGAGTTCTGGCTTGACCCGGCCAACCCCGAGGTTCAGACCTATCTGGACAGTTTGTTCCGCGAGATCGTCGAGCGCTACGACGTCGATGGGCTGCAACTCGACTACATCCGCTACCCGATTCAAAAAAGCGCCAA
>JACMIX010000421.1 GCA_014380935.1 Gloeobacterales cyanobacterium ES-bin-141
AGTTTTTATCGGCGCACGATTTTTCGGAGGGCCTGGCGGCTGTGAAGGTGAAAACGAACTCCGTGTTGTCTGGAGAGAAATACGGATTCATTGATCGCACAGGCAAGTTTGCAATCGAACCGCAGTTTGACTCTGCATGGGGATTCAGGGAGGGCCTGGCTGCGGTTAAACTCGGCACCGGGTGGGGGTACATCGACAGAACAGGGAAGGTCGTGGTGCTGGCCTGGTACGGAAAGGCCGGAGATTTTTCGCAAGGGGTAGCCTTGGTGGAGACGAACCTCGGCATCAAACTGCTTGACAAGCGCACATGTCGGATTGCAGCAAAAGACAGTTGCCAGGGCACCCGTCGCTCGCTGCCCACCCCTGTCGCCGCCGTTTGCCGCGCGGCGGAGGCCAACACGCGGTCGAATTCGGGGGCCTAGGATCACTGGAAGGAAAGTGTACGCTAAGGCCAGAAGTCTTATACCAAGCTGATCCTAGAGATACACCTCAACTCCCGTTGCCCGCTTCAGTTTCACCTCTCATGCCCCTGCGTCCAATTGGGATAGGCGTTCGAGACGCCCCCGGAAATCTTCGAGATCAACTCCAAGACCCGCAAGTACCCTCGACGCCCCATTCTCATCAATGCCTACCAGCCCAAGCAACAGGTGCTCGGATTGCACTTTGCCTGTGCTTACAGCAGAAGCTGCGAGATCGAAACTCTGACGGACGTCTTCGTTGAAGGGAAACTCCGCCCCCCAGCCAAACGGTCCCCAGCCGAGGCGGCTACGGCCCCGCCCCGCTTGCCTTTCTGTTTCGGTGCGCGCCGTGCGCAACGTGACCCCCTGTGCTCGCAATGCCTCGCAGGCAGTTCCTTTACCGCTGCGCAGCAAACCGAGCAGGACATGCTCTGTGTGGATTGCCTCTCGGCCGAGCCGACGTGCCTCGGTGGCCGCTAGGAACAACGCCTGAAGCGTGAGATCAGAAAAATTCTCGAACATCCGCGGTTCCTAAGCGACCGGCAACAGAGATTATAGGGGTCGAGGAACGGAAGGTACGGTATTGTGTTGAGTGTCAAGCCAAATGGCTTGGCCGCGACAATGGCTAGACCGGTGCCATTCGGTCGTTGGCGTCAACCCGAGAACCCTCGTGGTCAAGGACGGCAAGTCAACGGATCCATGATGCCTCCAGGGTTGGTAGAATGCAGGCCATCAAGAGAAAGTGATACACAAGGTAGCTTTGCGCTAAGCTGTCTTCCATCTGAACTGGAACGACTGAATGTCAAGTCGCAGAACTTTTCTATTTGCCTTTTTGGCGTCGTGCGCCTTGCTCCATACCGCACTCGAAAGAATCGCAGCTGCTGAAGCTCAGACTGTTGAAGATTCGGTTGACGGAGTACAGTTCGCTATTCAATCTGACCCCGAAGCGGCCTGCGATTTCTGCCACTTAACAGCAAAGGAAGCCACAACACTTGTAGCCAGTCCCGACGCCGCACAGGTCAGGTTTTGGCAAGCGCACAACCCAACACCCGGTTGGGTTGTGCGCAACCGCCTACACATTTGCAACAACTGCATTCAACTGTGCAACGAGATTATGGCTCAGGTGAAGTTGTTTCCGCCAAGTGAGCCCCCCAAGCTCACGGGCTACCATGAGCCCGATTGTTCTTTTTGCGGAGCAACAAAGCTCCAAGTGCGGTACGTGATTGCTGGTCCGCAGGTTTACATCTGTTACCTTTGCGTGGAGCGTTGCAACAAGGTCTTGAGCTGAGTCGCACTCGCCTCGACTGGCTGTCCACTCAAATCGAGGCGGACGGCAACTTCGCCTGTGCGGCTTTCTTGCGGTAGCTTTCCGCCTCGATTTCGACGATGGTGGCGTGGTGCACCAAACGGTCGATGGCGGCCACAGTCATCGTCGTGTCCGGGAAGATCTGGTCCCAGTCGCTGAACGGGTGGTTAGAGGTGATGATCATCCCCAGCCGTTCGTAGCGGTGGGCAATAAGCTCGAACAGCACGCTCGTCTCCGCTTCCGTTCGCTTGACGTAGCCGATGTCGTCGAGGACCAGCACGTTGTAGCGGTCCAGCTTTAGCAGCTGCTTCTCCAGGGCGTAGAGCTGCTTAGCCTTCTGCAGCAATTGCACAAGCGCGGTCGCCCCAAAGTGGCGCACCTGGAAGCCCCGCTCGACGAGGGCCAGTCCTACCCGGGAGGCCACCAATTTCCGGGGGGTGGGACGATTTCCGGAGGGGCAAGCTCGCTATGATGCTCCTGGAAGCATGAGCCGGACAGCCCGTGGAGATCTACCAACTCAAAATTGTTCTGCGCGGTTTCAGCCCGATGATCTGGCGACGGTTGCTCGTTGACGCCGACACTTCTCTCGCTGCCCTGCATGCCATCTTTCAGGCCACTATGGGCTGGGAAGACTGCCATCTCCACCGCTTCCGCATCCATGGCAAGGATTTCGGCATCACTTACCAGGGCGGCATGAGCTTTGCGGACGATCCACACCGGGTCCAGATAGGACAGTTTCGCCTGCGGCCCGGCGAGCGCTTCCTTTATGAGTACGACTTCGCCGACCGCTGGTTGCACGATGTGCGCCTGGAAGCGACTCTGCCTGTTGAACCCCGACGGTTCTACCCGGTCTGCACAGCAGGCAAGCAGGCCTGTCCGCCCGAGGATTGCGGCGGAGTGGAGGACTACCTCCTCCAACGTCGAGCGCTCTTTTGGGCCGAGACTGAAGATCTGCAGGTGCTGGCCGAGCACGCGGAGCGTCTTTTTGATGGACGCTCGCTCGGTCTGGTCGAGGGCAGTGAGGAGTATGCCGCCCTGGCCCTAGCGGTCGCACACACCGAAGCACGCGAACGCTTTGCCCTGGGAAGCTTTGACCGCCACCGCGTCAACCTCCGACTGCAGCGGCTGCAAACCTGTACGGAGGGCAAGTATGCAGTTCGAGATCCAAGTGGTGTGCACTGACGGAGCGGGTCGGCAAACCACCCATTCACTAACGAGTGTCACACGGGACGCGGCCCAGTTGCTCCCGGCCACTTTCGGCCTCAGTCTGGCCGAGGGCAAAAGTCTGCTCCAGCAGCTACAGGCGGTGGTGACCCAGCAGCAGACGAGCGCGTTCCTGGCTGCCCATCGTCGCTGTGGCGAGTGCGAGAGTGTC
>JACMIX010000422.1 GCA_014380935.1 Gloeobacterales cyanobacterium ES-bin-141
CCCTTGGTCGTTGCCAAGGAACTGCTCGACGACGGCGAGACCGTAGACGCGTCGGTAGGACCCGAGGCCGTCCGCAACACCCAGAAGACCTGGAAAAACGAGGTGGTCCGCTGAGATTGTACCTTCACAGCATCAGCGCGAGGTAGGAGCCCCAGTGCGCAGGTCAGCCGGAGCGTAAACGCCGGTCTCGGTAATAATGCCCGTGATCAATGCGGCTGGGGTGACATCGAAAGCCGGGTTGTAGAAATCTACTCCCGCAGCACAGACGACTGTTCCATCAATGGCGCGTACTTCCCCAGGATCTCGTTCCTCAATCGGAATAATGCTGCCATCCTCAAGGGTCAGGTCAACGGTGGACCAGGGAGCGGCCACGAAAAAGGGTATGCCATGGTACCTGGCCAGGATTGCCACGCCATAAGTGCCGATCTTGTTAGCCGTGTCACCGTTGGCGGCAATGCGGTCCGCACCCACCACCACCGCATCGATCATGCCCCTCGCCAGACAGTGCCCCGCCATAGTGTCGGCAAGCACCGTGACGGGGATGTTTTGCTCGACCAGTTCCCAGGCAGTCAGCCGTGCTCCTTGTAGGCGGGGGCGTGTTTCGTCGGCGTAAACTCGCTCAAGACGTCCTGCCTCCCAAGCTGAGCGCACAACCCCCAGGGCTGTCCCGTAGCCTGCTGTGGCCAGTGCCCCGGCATTGCAGTGGGTCAGCAGCCGTAAACGGTGTGGAGTCTCGGGCAGGGCTATCAGGCTATGCTTACCGATGGCCCGACAAGTAGCGATATCGCCTTCAAGAATGGCGAGGGCTGCCCGTTCGAGGTGCTGAAAGCTCGCTCCCTCGGTACGCGCTACCTCAAGCAGACGATTGATGGCCCAGAACAGGTTGACGGCCGTCGGACGAGTACGACGCAGAGAATCCGCGACTGTCTCCAGGTGAGCAAGGCAAGCAGCTTGGTCTGCATCCGGTCCCACTTCCGCCAAACCCAGGACCATTCCGAATGCCGCCGCGACACCAATCGCGGGCGCACCACGCACGATCATCGTGCGAATCGCTTCAGCCATCTGTTGGCTGGTGCGCACCTCGACGGTTGTATACCGGTGCGGTAGGGCTGTCTGGTCAATTAACGTGCAGTATTGCCCATTCCACTGAATGGGTCGAATTTCTGAGCCAATAGCAGATGGGGTCACAATCACTACTCAAGGCGACGCTTCCCAGCATACCTGCCCGGAGAATCGTACCCAGGTAAGACTAGGCGGTTACCGTGAAAGGAGTCTCGCAAGCATTGTCAATTCAGTCCGATCTCCCTTCTGTGTAGGGGAATACGTCTTCAGGAGGGGGGGGTCTCTTAGCATGTCCAGTCAGAATGTAATCAACAAAACAAACGAGCAAGACAAGCTGTCCTGCCTGAGGATATCGCGTATGAAGACGGCCCACCTGGTCTGGCATGACTGGATGCAATTCTGGATTGTTTGCCCCTTGTGTCACCAAAATATGGTTTCTGACCAGTGGCGGGGGGATGGTGGCAGTACCTGGACACAGCAGCAAAAGACCGAGCGTAAACTATTGGCTCGATTAGCTCAGTACTCTGCTAGCACGTGCCAGCACTGTGGCTGTGAGATTGAGGGTTGTACGCCCCTGAGAGAATTAACCCGACAGGATGAGTTGCAGTGGCGTTACGGGCTTGGGGAAAGACACTTCGCGCGTCTGGCGATGACCGGTTTAGATTTGAGCGGTCTGGACCTCAACCAAGTCGAACTGACGGAGGCAAACCTGAATGGGACTACGTTCGCAGAATCCTCCTTGCAAGGTGCAAAGTTACGAGGGACTTCCCTGATTGGGGCTGACCTCAACCGAGCACGGTTAAACGGAGCCGATCTGAGTGGAGCCGATTTGATCGGAGCAAACCTGCAAGGAGCCAACCTTGCCGGGGCCGACCTCGTCGGAGTCGATCTGCGCGGAGCAGCCCTTGTCTGGGCTAATTTGCAAGGAGCGCGGTTGAGAGGGGCACTTCTACAAGGTGCAAGCTTGCGTGGAGCACAGCTCAAAGGTGCCATCATGCCCGACGGCAATGTTCAGGCTTGACGACTCGACTTTGAACATGGGCAATCGCGTTCCAAGCCCGGCTACTGTACCGGCTGGTCGCTCAGTGTTATCAGAGCTCGTAAAAACCAATCAACCGCGCTTGCCCAACTAATGCGACCTGTCTGCGTACTAAAGTGCTGGATTGCTTAAGACGCCTTCCCAATGGTTGAAATGGCGAGTAGGCGTACGCCTTCAACTATTCGCCGAAGTCCAGACACCACTCAGGACCTTACCTAGAGGGGCCTCCAGTGCGAGAGTGGCAATGAACCCTGGTTGTGGCAGCATTCGGTGCAGTACCCAGTGGTTTGCTGCTGCGCTCGAGCCCTGGATCTTGAGCATACGCGGCGCTTGTCTGGGGTCGGTTGAGACGTCAAAGTCCTTGAGTGCGAACGAAAGCCCGTCACCGCGAGCTTTGATGTATGCCTCTTTGGCCGTCCAGCAGCTGAAAAAAGCCTCTTGGTGCCACTGGAGCGGGAGTTGCCTCAGTTGCCTAATCTCCGCATCTGAAAAATACCGGCCCGCAATTGCCATGCCATTGATAGGGCGGACCTGTTCGACATCAACGCCGATGTCCCGGCATCCGGTCAGGGCGATAACTGCTAGACCCTCCGAGTGCGAGAGATTAAAGCGTAAATCAGCTGGGTTTTGCCGTGCATTCAAACCAGGTTTGCCGTGCAGACCATACTCGAATCCCAACTCGCATGCTGAGCAGCCTAAATATTGCCCGAGCAGTTCTCTCAGGGCACCACGGCAGACTATAAACCGCGTCTGGTGACGCTCAGAGTAAAAGCGCTCAGCACGGGCCTGCTCATCGGGGGACAACAATGCCCATAATGCCGCAACCCGCGTCTCAACAACATCGAGCATTACCGTCCACAGATGGGCAGTTCGATAGTCCAGCCTCCGTACCGGAGCAGGCCTCACCGCTTTAAACACCGGTACCGTCTACACACAGCAGACAGGTGTTTACTTGGGCTTGACGAACTTGAGCGTCATGCGGTCGCTCTCACCGATGACGAGGTATTTGTCACGGTTTTTATCACCATCGACAAGGGTGGGCGGCAGTGTCCACACCCCCTTCTCGTAGTCCTTGGTGTCTTTTGGATTGGCATTGACCTCAGACTTGGCGACAAATTTAAAACCAGCCGCCTCAACCGCTTTAATCACGGCATCCTCGGGCATATAGCCAGTCTTGGCACTCTTCTGGGGATCAGTACCGGGCTTGGCGCGGTGTTCTTCGAGACCAAGCGTGCCTCCCGGCTTGAGGACCTTGAAGGCGGAGGCGTACACTTTGTCCGCGTAACCACCCTCAACCCAGTTGTGAACGTTTCTGGAGGTGAGAACCAGGTCGGCTGAGCTGTCAGGGCCGAAGTCGAGGTTACCGGGAGGATCAACCTGGACAATCTCTGCCTTGCCGTAGATCTTGGTATCCGCGGCCATTTTGTCTTTGAAAGCTTTGGTCGGGCGGACTACGACCAGTTTGCCGGGTCCCGCCAGCACAGGAGCGAGGATCTCTGTGTACCAGCCGCCGCCTGCCCATAATTCAACAACGGTCATGTCCGGGCGCAGGCCGTAGAAGACCAGCGTGTCGAGCGGGTGGCGATAGGTATCACGGGCGCGGTTCGTCGCCGAGCGGTGGGGTGCCGCGATCGCCGTGCGCAGAACCACCTCGGTACTTGCCGCCTCTCGAGCGACGGCAGTCTGCGCAACAGCAGGATCGCAGCTCCCCTGGGCACCCACAATACCGACCACCAAAAGGAGTATTGACCCTGCCAGGATACGTCGCATTGATTGATTGATTCCGGTAATTAATGGTGACATGCTAGCCAGACCTCTTAAACGAAGTAACATTCTCGAATCCAATACCTAGAGATTGAAATAGTGCCCCGGTCGTTCCCGTGCACGGTAACATCTCCCGGACCGGGAAGCAGTTTTGTGAACGATGACATCAGTCGTCCTGGGGCTTGCCCACATCGGGGGCCACCACACTCCGACCGGATGATTTGAACAAGAATGGGGGGAGGTCGGGACCCGGACCTCGACGGGGTTGCTCGTAATGCTCGGTCGTCTGAGCAGGTTGCTCTCGTCGATCAGATGAGGTTTGTTGTGCTTGCTGCTCGATAAGCAGGGTTTGCTGTGCCTGCTCGAGATGCGTTTCAAGCCGGGTCTCCCGCTCACGAACAAAATCCAGCTGGGTATTCATCGAAGCAAGTTGACGCCGCAAGGACTGGATCTCGAGGTCTTGTGCCTCCAGGAGCATGAGTTGTTTTTTGGCCAGTTCCACTGCTCTGAGAGCCTGACCAAGCTGGCTTTTTAAAAACTGCTCGCTTGCGGCCCAGGTCCGGGCATCGGCCTTGAGCTGAATGATTTCCTGCTGGAGCGCCTCCACCTGCTGCTGTGATGACATAGCATCCGTCAGAATGAGGAATCTTGCCCATCATGGTAACCTCCCCGGCCTTGGACAAACTCCATTGCAGCAAGGATATTATCTTGGCATCTGGACAATTAAGGCATGGCCCCGTCAACAGTCGAGCCCGTTTGAGCCGGCTTGAGCCGACGCGGCACCTGGCGCCCGCTGATGTCAGTCTCCCCTTCACGGATTTCCTCTTGATACTGCGCATCAGAATTGACTGCCCATAGGTCGTAGGTCCCTCCGGCTGCAATGTTGCGTGCTGCCAGGATGCCAGTCATCATCGCGTGGTCTTGGTTGTTGTACCGGTGCATGCCGTTGCGCCCGGCCAGTTGCAAATTGGGAATTTCGCACTCGAGAAACTCCCGAATGATCTGCACATTATGGGCATAAAAGTCATCGTAGACCGGGTAAGCTTTTGCCTGGCGTACAGCTGTTCCATCGACGACTTTGGCGGGGTCGATTAGCCCGAGGCTTGCCACCTCCCGCTTGCCCAGTTCAATTAGTTCTGCGTCACTCGCAGTCCAGAGACCGTCGCCTTCAAAGCAGAAGTACTCGAGACCCAGGCAGGTATAGCGGGGATCCGGTACCATCTCGGGACTCCAGTTTTTGAAGTTCTGGATGCGTCCCAGTTTGACCGAGGCATCGTGGATGTAGATCCAGTTGTCCGGGAAGCACTCGGGCTGGTCGATGACCAGGGCCACGGTGATGAAGTCGCGGTATCCAAGCCGGGCGGCAGCCGCACGTACAGGCTGTGGAGCCGGTGGGTTGAGGGATTCAACCAGTTCGCGCAGGGGCATCGTCGAGACGAAGTGGGTGCCCTGATGGCTGCCGTTCCGGGTCCACACGGTCTTTAGGCCGTCCGTCCCCCAGTCGAGGCGTGTGACACCCGCGTCCATTTCTACACAGCAACCACGCTCGCCAATCCGTTCTGCGACCGCCTCCCACATCTCACCGGGACCGCGGCCCGGATAGCGAAAGCGGTCGATGAGTGTCTTGATGAGCGCCCCACGCTGCTTAGGCGCGGGCAGGAGGGTGGTTTTAATCAAAGAGGCCATCGAGAGGCCCTTGATGCGCTGAGCGGCCCAATCGGCTGAGATTTCGCTGCAGGGAATGCCCCAAACTTTTTCTGTATAGGTCTTGAAGAAAATCTCGTAGAGAACGCGTCCGAAGGACATCACCACCCAGTCCTCGAAGGAACGCACTTGCTTGGGCGGAAAAACCTTGGCCTGGGCGTAGCTGAGCAAGCAGGCGCTCGCGGTTGGGATGCCCAGGTTCGTAAGCGCATTGAGCGGCTTGAGTGGGTAGTCAAAAAAGCGGTTGCGATAAAAGATGCGCGACAACCGGCCGCGCTCAAGCATCCGGTCTGCAAGTATCTCCGTCCAAAAATCCTCAATTTCCTGCGATTTGGAGAAGAACCGGTGTCCACCGATGTCAAAGCGAAAACCCTTGTACTCAGCCGTGCGGCTCAGGCCTCCGACTTTGTGCGGGTCGCGCTCGAGCACCGTGGAGAGGACCCCGTACCTGGTTAACTCGTACGCGGTCGTCAGGCCCGCTGGCCCCGCACCGATGATCACGACGTGGGGCTTAGCTTGGGATTTGGGGAGCATGTCGCCGACGATTCCTCACACGCAAAAAAACACTTGTTCGATTGTAGGGGGTTGTGCGATCATCGCGACCCCCAAATGCCCAACTTAATCTTAAGGAAAGGCACGTTCCGGTCGGGTCTATGCCTGCACGCGTGCGAGCGGCTGCGTTTTGAGAAATTCAGTGTTGACACCCGATTCGCGCGTGAGCGCAATTTTACCGGTACGGGCGAGCTCTTTGATCCCAAATCTGGTCAGCATCTGGATAATCGCGACCATCTTGCCCGGGTCACCCGTGACCTCGACGGTCACTGATTCCTCGGCCACATCCACGATGCGGGCACGGAAAACCGTCGCAAGCTCAAGGATTTCGCTGCGGGTACTGGTAGTGGCATTGACCTTGATGAGCATCAGTTCGCGTTCGACGCAGGGTGTCCCGGTAATGTTCTGGACCCGCAAGACGTTAATGAGCTTGTGGAGTTGTTTGGTCACCTGCTCGACTGCTTGCTCGTCTCCGGCAACGACCATCGTGATGCGTGAGACGCCCATCTGCTCAGCTGAACCGACCGCCAGGCTTTCGATGTTGAAACCGCGCCGGGCGAACATGCCCGCGATACGCGACAGCGCGCCTGCTTCATCTTCTACCAGTACCGAGAGGGTATGTTGCACCGCAGGTCTACCTGATTTTTTATACGATACTGCAATTACTGACCACGGGTAGCCTCAGCAGTCGGCGGCCCAAAAAAAGTTTTGAGTTTGACGAGGGCTGGACCCTCGATGGTCCGTCCGGTGTAGGGCTTGCGGCACTGACGGGTCGGGGCTGAGCCCGGTGAGGCATCAGTACACTCCCCGGCGTTGGCGAAGACATCCGACTGTAGACGCACCTTAACGGCCACGCGCTCTCTAGCGGCAAGGACCTGCTGAGTGCCCGGTTCCAGGAAGTTGAATTTGATATTGGTGGCCTTCGCGTCCTCTTGGGTGATTGTGTAGATGGTGCTGTCTATGGCGAGTCCTTCGCGCAGAGACTGACCATCCACCTCTAAAAACGCCACCGGCCGGTCGTCGCTGACATTGTGGCTGCGGTCGGCGTTGGGGAGTTGCACGACGAGCGACAGACGCCGGGAAGAGGGGGTAGTGAGTGACTCAGCGGTCAAGTTCAACCGCGAGGTGTAGGGCTTGACGGCGAGTTCACCTGTGTATTTGCCGCTCTGCTCCTTGAACGGCATTCCGTCCGCTTTCAGTAAAAAGATAGCGCCGGGTCCTGTGACCGGGAAAGCAAGCTGCCGCTTGACGGGAGGATCGACTGGTGCCTTGGGGGAAGCCTGCGTCCGCGCAACCGGAGTGGGGGTTGAACAACCGACCAGAAATATTACCAAGCCCACACCCACAACAATCTGTTTCACACCTTTCCCTGTCAAAACCCTATTCAATATCGCTCATGTCGTAGATTTCTCCCAAACAGTGCAGCCGAACAGCGGTGTTAGGATTCGGATGAAAGAGGTGCCCGGAATGCACCCTACAAGGCTGATTGCCAACACGAATGTTTGATCAGGAAATACGTCTATTCGATCCGAATACCGGGAGTGATAATGCCGTCCGAGTTGTGCTGGCTTTTCCGAACACTTACGAAGTCGGCATCACTAGCCTCGGCTACCAGGTAGTCTGGCGGTTGCTTGCGACCTGTACAGGTGTACAGGTGGCGCGGCTGTTCACCGACACCCACGAACCCCTACCCCGCAACCCGGAACTGGTTGGCTTCTCTTTTTCCTGGGAGCTCGACTACGTCAATATTTTGCAGTTGCTCGAACAACTGCATATCCCTATCTGTGGGACCGAGCGGACCGACGACCATCCCCTTGTCTTTGGGGGCGGACCGGTGTTCACAGCCAATCCAGAGCCCTTCACCCGGTTTTTTGACTTCTTCTTGTTAGGTGATGGGGAGGAGTTGCTGGGCGAAGTGATGGTCGCTTACCAAGAAGTTCGCAGTGCCGGGCGTTTAGAGCAATTGCGCCACCTGTCACACATTGACGGTGTTTACGTACCATCCCTGTATACAGCCCTCTACGCGGGCGAGAATGGACCACTGCTTGTCGTCGAACCTGCTGAGGGTGTCCCTGCTACCGTCAGCAAACGCACCTGGCGGGGGGAGCAGTTATCGTACTCCTCAGTAGTCACTGAACGTTCCGCCTGGCCGGGGATCTTCCTGGTTGAGGTGGCCCGCTCCTGCCCGGAGCTGTGCCGCTTTTGTCTGGCGAGTTACCTGACACTACCATTCCGGACGCCTCAGGTTCAGGGAACGCTCCTGCCGGTCATCGAGCGGGGCCTTACCGTCACCAACCGGCTGGGCCTGCTAGGTGCCTCTGTCACCCAGCACCCGGAGTTTGACGAATTAATCGACTACCTGGCCGACCCGGCACGAGCCGGGGTGCGGCTGAGCGTCTCCTCGGTGCGGGCCAACACCCTGACCCCCAGGATCTGCCGGACTCTCGCAGAGCGCGGTAGCCAATCGGTCACGATTGCGATTGAGAGCGGTTCGGAGCGCCTGCGGGCAATTATCAACAAAAAGCTTGACCAGGACGAGATTTTTACTGCCGCTCAGACCGTGGCAGAGAGTGGACTGCAGGCACTCAAACTCTACGGAATGTGCGGAGTTCCAGGTGAAGTCGAAAGTGACCTCGACGCCACCGTAGCTCTGCTCAGACAAATCAAAAAGCAGAACCGCAGACTGCGCTTGAGCTTCGGGTGCAGCACCTTTGTCCCTAAGGCGCATACCCCTTTTCAGCGCTACGGTGTAGACCGACGCTCAGAGAAAAAATTACAGCAATTGCAGAAGCATCTTCGTCCCCAGGGCATTGACTTTCGACCGGAGAGCTATGCCTGGTCGGTTATTCAAGCGCTGATTGCCCGCGGTGATCGCCGGGTTGGTCAGGTGCTCGAGCGTGCCCGGCACTACGGCAATTCCCTGGGAAGTTTCCGCCGCGCTTTCAAGGACTTCCAGCAAGAACTGCCCCCACTCGACTACTACGTCCACACCGACTGGTGTGCGGATACATGCCTGCCCTGGGCACACCTGCTCGGTTCCCTAACCGAAGCGACGCTTGCCCGCCACACCCTGGATGCCCAGGGTAAGATGGCCACGCCAATCACCGTGGGTTGACATACCGCATGAAAGATTAAGATGTGTAAAGTTTAACGCATGGCCTGGACACAGGTAGTATTCCTAGACTACATTTCTCATATTCTCAGACTAGAGAAATGTAACCTATGTATAATTCTCATGACCTTGCTCGTATAGCTATTGGTTGCCTAATTAATGGAGTCTTTTGGACGATCCTCTACTGGGCTTTTTTCGCTGTTTTTCACCATTTCGACATCCATCGCAAATACGGCATCTTCAAGATTAGAGAGCCCGAGGTACACTATCGTACTGCTCTGAAAAACTGGAAAATTCCATTTTTGTGGGGTATTGGCACCAGTGCGGTCATGGCCCTCTACGGCTTGAAATTGAACTCTCCCCTCGGAAACACCCTTGGCAGACAACCTGAACTGGTATTCTCGCTTCCGCCCGAGTACATTTTTTTACACTCGCCAAACTTGTTTACCGATATTCTCTATGGAATAGTCGGCTTCTATCTGGTTGATTTCACAGACTACTGGGCACATCGGATAGGCCACCGCTACCCGTTTATGTACAAGAAGTTTCCCTTTGCCCACTTTGTACACCACAACTGGACTTTTCTCAATCCGCTGGTCGTCGTTAGCTCACCTACCCTTCATCCAGCTGTCATCACTGGTTCAGCGGTGTATGTATTTTTACTAAGCCAGGGCTTGTTACTGCCAGTACTATTTTTGCATCTGGTCAAGATATTTAGTAATTACATGTCTCATCTGGGCTGCGATCCGTTTCCCGGCCTGACACGCCTCAATCACAGAGTGGGCGGCTGGATTCCCTGGATACCCCTGCATCATCAGTATCACCACCTGCACTTCACCCGGCAGGGTAACTACGGCAACCTGAGCTGTTTGTGGGACTACGTGTTCGGTACGCTGATTCCGGAGAGCGTCTACCACATCGAGCGCGGTGAACCTGCTCCCTCAGTGATAGCCAGACTGGGTAAGCCCGAAGAGCAGTTGGAGGCGGACATGGGCAAGTTTCTACAAGGCAAGACGGGCCTTAGCCTCCGGTAGGGTATGCGAGCCGTGGCAAAATAGGTAGATACTCTCAGAAAACTGACGTGCTCTACCGCCGCTTCGGCAAGACTGAGTTACCCCTTTCGGTGTTTAGCTTCGGGGCGATGCGTTTTCTCGAGTCCGAGGAAAACGCTGTCCTGACCGTACGCGAAGCGATACGCCTGGGGATCAATCACCTGGAGACCGCGAGGGGTTACGGCAAGAGTGAGCAGTACCTGGGAGCGGCATTCCGGGCCGGTGTAGCGCGTCATCAGGTCTACGTAACAACCAAAATCCCTCCGACCCCTGACCGGGACACGATGCGACGCCACATCGAAGACTCCCTCGGACGCATGGGTATCGAGCACATCGACAACTTTGATCTACACGGTATCAACACGCCCGAGTTGCTCGAGCTCTCCCTCCGCAAGGGCGGCTGCCTCGCGGCCGTCCGCGAGGCGATGCAGGAGGGGCTCATCGGCCACCTGGGATTTTCTACTCACGGTCCCCTCGAAGTCATCCTCGCAGCAATCAACACGGACGAATTCGAGTCCGTCAACTTGCATTATTACTACTTCAATCAGCACAATGCCCCGGCAATCGCCCTGGCCCACGCCAGGGACATGGGTGTGTTCATCATCTCGCCCACCGACAAGGGCGGGCAGTTGTTTCAACCTCCCGTGCTTCTTGAGCAGATCACTGCCCCCCATACACCTATAGCCATCAACCACCGTTTCCTGCTTGCTGACCCCCGTATTCACACATTGAGTTTGGGGGCGGCGAGTCCCGCCGAATTTGCCGCCCACATGACCGTAGCAGACCAGGACGGACCGCTCAGCGACGAAGAGAAGGCTATCTTCGCGCACCTGAACAGCAGATATGCGGAGGTACCAGACCTGTGTGGGCAGTGCTACCTGTGCCTGCCTTGCCCCGAAAATATCCATATCCCAGAAGTGCTACGCCTGCGCAACCTGGCTCGTGCCTTTGAGATGAACGATTTTGCCCGTTACCGCTATGCGATGTTCGAGAACGCCGGCCACTGGTTCCCGGGCAACAAAGCCAACAAATGCACTGAGTGCGGGGATTGCCTGCCCCGTTGCCCGATGGGTCTCAACATCCCGGCCTTGCTCGGTGAGACCCATGACATGCTCTATCAGGGCGAACGCAAACGCCTGTGGGGAGATTGACGCGATGACCCAAACCCATCCTCAGTACTATCAAGACCGGCGTATCGTGAGCCAGTTGCTCGCCGAGGAGCCAACCGACTACAACCTGGCCGAACTTGCCCGCCTACGCATCCGCTACCGAGGTTTTCCGGGTGCTGCGGACATACAGCGTGACCTAGACGAGTTACTCAAACAGTGGCAGTTGAGTGAGGAAGCTCTGTTCGCGCGTACCCGCGAGATCCACAGCGCGCGTCCGGTCTATCGCATTGATGACTCCCGCGAAGACGACTGGTCTTAAAATGCGCAAGCCCGAGCCCATTCTGGTTCCCTGGCCACTCTCGTTTTGTCTGGCGCTTGCTCCTTTCGTGTTTGTCCCCGTGAGCTTCAAGTACTGGCAGGCTGCCTACCGGGAGGCCATCCTGGCCCACGAACGAATTCACCACCGCCAGCAGCGTGCCCTGGGTCTGGTCCGCTTCTGTATTCTCTATGTGTTGCGGCCCGATTTTCGCTGGCGTATCGAGCGACGGGGCTACGAGCGCGAGATGTGGGAACTCGCGCGCCGGGGTGTGGATATACAGCCGGGGCGTTATGCCCGCATCGTTTCCTCGGCTCTGTACTGGGGCATGATCGATTACGCCACCGCTCTTGCATGGGCAGATCGGCACAGTCGTGAAGCGCACACATCATCTCAGGGGCGGTGAGGCTACGCCTTACCCCTCGATACGACCGCGATATTCCTCAGCAGAGAGCGTTTCAGACATCTCCTCTACTTCGGAGAGCCGTATTTTGATCAGCCAGCCATCGCCGTATGGATCCTCACCGATCTGAGCCGGGTCATCCACGGCGGCACTATTGACCGACAGGATCGTTCCAGAAACGGGAGCATACAGCTCCTCAACCGCTTTGACAGATTCAATCGAGCCGAAGCTGTCGCCCTGCTTGAGTTGTTCACCCTCCTCGGGCAACGAGACGAAGACAATGTCTCCGAGCTGATCGACCGCATAAGAAGTGACGCCCACCACAACCGTGTCTCCCTCGATGCGCAGGTACTCGTGGGAATCGACGTACTTCAAGTCTTCCGGATACTCCAGTGCCATGTTGCGCGTTCCTCGAAATTACTGGATTGGCCAAACGGATTTTACTGCACTCTCTGGTAGAAAGGACGCTTGACAACCGAGGCGGGTACGAGTTGACCGCGAATTTCAACCTGAATTTCTGATCCAACCCGGGCTGAGGCCGCCGGGACGTACCCCAGACCAATGGGCCGGTTGAGGGTCGGCGGTAGGGTACCGCTCGTGACGCTGCCAACCCGCTCACCTCCCACCCAGATCGGGTATCCGTGCCGGGCAATGGTGCGCGAGTGCATTGCGAAGCCAACCAGACGGCGGGTCACACCGGAACGCTTCTGTTCCTCGAGAACGTCCTGGCCGAGAAAAGGGGGTTTTTCCCAATCGATCACCCAACCCAGGGAAGCCTCGAGTGGGGTAATCGATTCGTCCATGTCCTGGCCGTAAAGATGCATGGCCGCCTCAAGCCGCAGTGTGTCGCGCGCGCCCAACCCGCAGGGAGGAACCCCCGACTCGACCAGCTTCTGCCAGAGTACTCGTCCTCCCTGGGCGGGCATCATGATTTCAAAACCGTCCTCTCCGGTGTAGCCGGTGCGGGCAATAAAGGCAGGATGTGCAAGAATCCGGGTCTCGACATGGGCAAAACGCCCCACCAGGCTAAGATCAACCTCCGTGAGCGGCTGGAGAATCTGCACCGCCTGCGGACCCTGGAGAGCGAGCAGCGTCTCCTCGGTGGTGCAATCACTGAAGTTTATGTTGTCAAGATGCTGCTGTAACCAGATACCATCCTTTTCGGCTGTCGCTCCGTTGGCGATTATGACCCACTCATCCTCACCCCGGCAGTAGAAAATAACATCGTCGATGATGCCTGCCTGTGCATTGAGCAGCAATGTGTAGCGGGCGTTTCCGGACTTAAGCCGGCTCAAATCCGAGGGTACCAGGGCCTGTAGTTGACTGAGTAAGTGTCTACCACTCAGGCGGAATTTGCCCATATGCGAGATATCGAAAATCCCGGCCCCGGTACGCACAGCCTGGTGCTCGGAACTCAGCCCGCTGTATTGAACCGGCATTTCCCAGCCGCCGAACGGTACCATGCGTGCCCCAAGCTGCAGGTGCAGGTCGTGGAGTGGAGTGTGTTTGATTGTGTCCATTCGCTTGCCGCCTACAAACCTCATCGTCTTAATAGTCGCACTCTAGATTCGCTGGAGCGCCTGATAGAGTGAATTGTGGTGTGTGGGTGGTATTGCTGTGTTCATCAAGTCCTTGACCTGGCTGGCACAGGTTCCTCCGGCCGTGTACAGACCGGCCCGGCCCGTTCCGTTCGATCCTGGACCGGTTTTTTTAATCGGAGTCGCCTCTATCGCGGCACTTACTAGCGGACTCGCCTTCCAGCAGACCTTGCTTCTGTTGCTAAAACAACCCATAGCCGAGCGGGATTTCAAAAAGTTGCTCCTCCCCTACACCGCTCTTCTTTTTGCTGCCTGTATCGGGATCGGTAGCGTTCCCCTAGTAATCAGCATTCCTGGCACCTTCTCCTACCCGCTCGCCTTTACGATCGGCACTGTCACTGCCATCGCTATTTGGTTCCGGTTCGTAGCTGAAGTGCTGAAAATTCCACCCGAGCGCTTTTTCAACCAGGGCCAAACCCGTTAGTAAAATTGTTGTGGTTTACAGGCAGTAAACCGCACGGATACTGAAAATCTGGATAATAAAAAGGGCCAGTGTAGGGGGTTCAAGTACTGGCCCTAAAGCAACACCTTCGTTACTTCGAATTTAGCATAGCGGCCTGAAAAAGTAGTGGAGTGTTGATGAATATTTATCAACTAGAAATCTGCCCGAACAGGGATGAGAGCAGTCCTATAAAGCCTTTAATAGAGGAGTATATGCTATATGTTAAATCCACTTAACTGACTTGAGAAAGACCCCTTGCAGCCCACAAAAGCGGGAAGTTCACCTGACCACTTCACACATCTACCTTTTGACATATTTTTGGTATGCCTTGTAGTGCATGAGTGGCGCTTAGGGTTGAGGATTGCAAAGCAAAGGGGCCATAATCGGTTCGCAGGTGCCCGGTATTCTACAGAAGTTTCAACCAGCAAGGGATACGTCAACAGTGACCAATCAACTTTTACTCAAAGCAGCCCAGGGTAAACCGGTGTCACGACCGCCTGTGTGGATGATGCGGCAGGCGGGTCGTTATATGGCTCAGTACCGGGCTTTGCGGGAACGTTACGGTTTCAAGGAGCGCTGTGAGAACCCCGACCTGGCCGTTGAGATCTCACTGCAGCCGTTTCGGGCTTTCAGGCCCGACGGGGTGATCATGTTCTCGGACATCCTGACACCCCTCGATGGAGTCGGCATTCCTTTTGAATTGGTTGAAAGCCAGGGACCTCTTATTGATCCTCCCATCCGGACCCGTGAGCAGGTTGAGCGCGTACGTCTATTGGAGCCGGCGGAATCACTTCCTTTTATTGCCGAGATTCTGGGTACCTTGAGGCGCGAAGTGGCAGGCCAAGCGACCGTCCTCGGGTTTGTAGGTGCTCCCTGGACACTCGCGGCGTACGCAGTCGAAGGTAAGAGTTCCAAGGATTACGCGGTCATCAAGCAGATGGCCTTTGAGGCACCCGAACTGCTCCACGACCTGATGGGTAAGCTCGCTGATTCAATTGCGCGCTATGTCATTTATCAGATTGCCTCGGGAGCCGAGGTCGTCCAGATTTTTGACACCTGGGCCGGTCAGCTTAGCCCCGAGGATTATCAGACCCTCGCACTACCTTACGAGCAACGCATCATTCAGCAGGTTAAGCAGGTATACCCAGATACTCCACTGATTCTCTACATCAACCACTCCGCCGGGCTGCTCGAACGCCTGGGAGCGAGTGGTGCTGATGTAGTCAGTCTCGACTGGACGGTGGATATTGAGGAGGCCCGCAAGCGTCTGGGTCCACAAATGGCCGTGCAGGGCAACCTGGACCCGTGTGTGCTTCTGGGCAATCCGGCCCAGATTCGCAGACGGACACTTGAGATTATCGAGAAAGCCGGACCCCTGGGGCACATCATGAACCTGGGTCACGGCATTTTGCCGCAGACCCCCGAGGCCAATGCCCGTCACTTCATCGAGACGGTCCAGTCGCTCGGCTCCCCATAAAGCAAATTAGCCCTTACCATTTGCGCCAACCATGACAGCAACTCAACTCGATACCCGTGTACGTGTGCGGGATTTCATGCAAGCCCTTCAAGACAGCATCTGTACACGCCTCGGCGAAATTGACGGCGAGCAAACCTTCAAGGAGGATGCCTGGGAGCGCGAGGAGGGCGGTGGTGGCCGCTCTCGCGTGCTGGCTGAGGGCCGTGTGTTCGAGCGGGCCGGGGTCAACTTCTCTGAAATCTTCGGCACCAATCTGCCGCCTTCTATTTTGCAGCAGCGTCCGGATGCAGCCGGGCACCAGTACTACGTCACGGGCACCTCGCTGGTCCTGCATCCACGCAACCCCTATGTACCGACCGTCCATTTCAACTACCGTTACTTCGAGGCCGGACCGGTCTGGTGGTTCGGTGGCGGCTGCGACCTGACGCCCTACTACGGCTTCCGCGAGGACGCAGCGCACTTTCACCGCACCTTCAAAACGGCTTGTGACCGGCACGATCCCGGTTATTATCCAAAATTTAAGCAGTGGTGTGATGAATACTTTTATGTCAAGCACCGCCAAGAACCGCGCGGAGTCGGAGGTATTTTCTTCGATTATCTAAGCAGCGACTGGGAAAGGATTTTTGCCTTCGTGCAGTCCTGTGCAGGTGCATTTTTAAGCGCCTACCTCCCGATTGTCCAGGCGCGACAATCCATGGACTACACAGAGCGCGAACGGAAATTCCAACTTTACCGGCGGGGCCGCTACGTCGAATTCAATCTCGTTCACGACCGGGGAACGCTCTTTGGCCTGCAGACCCAGGGCCGCATCGAATCAATCTTGATGTCGTTGCCACCCTTGGTGCGCTGGGAATACAACTATCATCCCGAGCCGGGCACACCCGAGGCAGAACTCTACGAGGTCTTCCTCGTACCCAGAAATTGGGCATCGGAGGGCGAGAAGGACGGAGACGAACTTATCAAGGAGCGGCCATGATCGACTTATATTACTGGCCAACACCTAATGGCCACAAGATTACAATTTTTCTGGAAGAGACAGGGCTTGATTATCAGATCGTGCCAGTGAATATCAGTGCTGGAGATCAATTCAAGCCCGAGTTCCTACGCATTGCCCCCAATAACCGGATGCCTGCTATTGTCGATACACGACCGACTGACGACGGCGAGCCGGTGTCAGTGTTTGAATCGGGGGCAATTTTGCTTTATCTGTCCGAAAAGACGGGCCAGTTTCTCCCTGCCGACCTGCGTGAGCGGCAAACAGTGCTCGAATGGCTCTTCTGGCAGATGGGCGGGCTCGGTCCGATGGCTGGTCAGAACCATCACTTTACCCAGTACGCCCCGGAGAAGATTCCCTATGCCATTGACCGTTACGTCAAAGAGACAAACCGGCTTTACGGGGTACTCGACCGTCGGCTCAACGGACGCGAGTACCTGGCAGGTGACTACTCGATCGCCGATATGGCCTGTTATCCCTGGATTGTCCCCTACGAACGACAGCAGCAGAGACTTGAAGACTTTGCACATCTCAAGAGCTGGTTCGAGCGTATGGCCGCCCGGCCTGCCGTGGTCCGCGCTTACCAAAAGGGTGAGCCGCTGATGGGCCAGCCGACTGTAAACGAGGAAAGCCGCAAAATCCTGTTCGGCCAAACAGCAAAATCTCAGCACCCAACCTGAGTGTAACCGGGAATATTTAAGGAAATAGGAGAAGCTACTCTCTCTCGGGCGGTTAATACAAATATATAAAAAATAGCTTCTACCCGGAGACTGAAGACCTGAGTAGCAAACTCTGGAAGAGTGGTTTGGGTACCGAGCCGACCAAATCGGTTTTGCACCAACTGTTAAGCAAATTACACCCAAACAGAGGCACTGTTATGTCTGATACATCAATTTCTAGTGATCTCGATCAAACGATTGCCGCCCTACAAGGGGGTCTGACCTCTATCCCTCCCGAGACGGCTGTTGCAGTTATCGAGAGCTGGCAGCAAAAGCTTCAGGGCACGGACCTTGCCGATGACCTGGGCCAACTCAAGGCGGCACTATCCGGTGGTAGCGCCAGTGCATCGGTCAGTTCGCTTCTGAGTGATCTGGGCGAAGACACCACCGAAACTGCTTCGAGCGCAAGCGGAGATGTTGCCTCCAAGCTCCAGCAGCTTGGTCAGTTGCTTTCCCAAGCGGGTACTTCTTTGATGTAACTGTCAGCGGTGTCCGGCATCTCTCGTCGGTCATCCCGTCAACACTTCAATATCTCGAACAACCGTTCGGTAGACATGCCCTGTTATTCAGGTCACTGTTCTATCGGGTGGTTGTTCTTTGTTTGGAACACGGCAGCGTGGAGAGCCCAATACGCTTGTCCTATGCAAAAGCAACTGGAAATGCTTAGAGATATCGGCCACTGAGTCAGAAACTGATAAAAGATTGCCAGAATTGAATTGGCTCTTTAGGGCACCACCAATGTCACAATCCACCTCGACTGGATCCTCCGGGTCCCGGCACAAGCCCCGGGGACTCCCCCCCAAACTCATCATCGGGCTTGGAAAGTTTGTCTGGACTACTTTGTGGCATTTGATGGTGTCGAAGCTCGCCCCCCGCGATGCGTCGGGCGCGTATCTGCGTCCTGTAAGCCAGTTTCGAGATGCCATCGGCCAGGGTAAGTACCGGCCGGAGGCGGGACGCTACCACCTCTACGTCGGGATGAGTTGTCCCTGGGCACACCGCACCCTCGTCGTCCGAGCACTCAAGGGACTTGAGGGAGTGATTTCAGTGTCCGTCGTGTCCCCTTCACCGAGCGAAGGCGGCTGGGTATTCGAGCAACAAGAGCAAGGCTGCCGCACCCTGGCGGAGCTATATGGCCTGGCAAAGTCCAGTTACAACGGGCGCTCCACGGTGCCGGTGCTCTGGGATAAGCAAACAAAGACCATCGTCAATAATGAAAGTGCCGAGATTATCGTGATGCTCAATTCGGAGTTTAACGAGTTCGCAAAACATCCCGGACTAGATCTCTACCCACAAGAACTGCGCGCCCAGATCGAGCGCTGGAACGAAAAGATTTATCACTCGGTAAATAACGGTGTGTACCGTTGCGGCTTTGCCCAGACACAACAGGCCTACGATCAGGCCTGCGATGAATTGTTCACGGTCCTGGACGAGATCGATTCAGTTTTGAAGACAAGCCGCTATCTTTGCGGGGATACTGTCACCCTCGCGGACGTGCGTCTTTTCACAACCTTGTTTCGCTTTGACGTTGCTTACTACGGTTTGTTCAAATGCAACCGGCGGCGGATTGAGGACTACCCAAACCTGGGAGCTTACCTGCGCGATCTCTATCAACTGCCGGGCGTTGCCGGTATTTGCGATCTAGAGAGCGTCAAGCGGGACTACTACGGCGGTCTGTTCCCGCTCAATCCGGGCGGTATTGTTCCTCGCGGTCCCGAGACGGACTTGCTTGAGCCGCATGGCCGTGAAAGAGTTGGCAGAGCACTGATGCAGTAGAACGCGGATCTGCACTCCCGGACTTCGGCGTGAGTGCGGCGTACAGCACCAGACCTGCCGTTTGGTGCTGTACGCCGGAGGAGCCTTAGCGATAGCTTGGCGGGCGCAGGTTTAGTAGTTCCTGGGGCGAGGCAAGCATGTCGATTGCCACGAAGAAGATCTTGTCCTCAGGGGTGAGCGCAAAGCGCCAGGCAATATTCATCGCAACATTGACCCCAAACCAGGGTGTCTGCACCTTACCGATGACGCGAAGCTTCTTTGCACCATCGGGTAGAACCTCCATGACGCCCTGCTGCGGCATCATGTTCAGGCCCTGGGCTTCCTCACGCATGTAGGCCAGGATTGCCTCAGGACCAACGATGGGTTTTTGGAAGGGCGGTTGCAGGGCACCGTCGGGCACGAACAGAGCGACAGCCGCCTCAAAATCGTCCCGGTTCATCGCTTCGACATACCGCAGGACGACCTGTTCATTGACGCCATCGATCTTTAACTGCTCTGTAGGGGCAGATTCGGCGCGCTCGAACTGAAAATCCTCTGCTTTTGGGGCCTGACTGGGTGCCACCGACGCATCAAAGCCCATATTCAGGACAACGTCGCGCAGGACCTGGATTTGTTGACCCCCGTCGAGCTTCTTGATTGTCTCGAACAGGCGCACACCTGTGTCCGACATCTGGTAGTTGGGCGGGATAGGAGCAACGCTCCCGTCCGCCATCCACTCAGCCAACTGATACCAGAAACCCAGTTTGGTATTGACGCTGAAATAGCCGTAGGAACGGCTGATAGGAGAGTCGGCCCGGCTGGCCAGGTCGATCATGGTTTGTGTCTGCTCGCGCGCGGACATCTGTTTGATGTCGCCAAGCATGCCTTCCACCAGGCTCATGCTCGCCGCTCCCAGGGCAGCGGGTGTGATGGAGCGGCCCGTCTCGGTGTAGGCAAACCACAGTAACGCTAAACGGTCCTGGATGCTCATTTGCTCAAACTCGGCAACGATGCCGGGGATGAGACTGGGAGCACCAGCACCGGCGAAAATTGCCTGGGCCGACTCGATTGTAAAGGACATGGAACCTCCAAGGATATTGGGTAAACCACCTGTCCAGCGGCAGGAACGACACAGAACGGCCGGACCTCAGCATGTGCTCGTGTAGGAGGCGGCAGTTCAGATCTTGAGTAAGTGCTGGAGCTACATCTGGCTTGTTGACGCCTTCAAACGCCCGGCAAGCAGCAGGAAGAATCCTGCCCCTACTGTATTACTGGTTCCGGCGGGCAGCGCTTCGCTATATCAAGGAACATAGCGAGAGACACGAGACAGACAGGCCGGGAATTTTGTAAAGCAATGTAAATTCGACTATAAAAAACTTAACAATACTTGGGCTCGCCTGTCAACTAGCCAGGCAAAATGCGATAGGTATTTACAGAAGCGGATTAGGTTGGACTTGGCGACGACTGATTTAGGGTTTTCCTGTGGTGGAG